>JBBQOA010000171.1:0-8235 GCA_038330465.1 Pyrinomonadales bacterium | reverse complement strand
CTTTCTTTGATAATTTACGGCGGCGAGGTCGCAGTTCTTTTAGCGGGGCTGGAATCCTGCTATACATCGCTCAATTTACGGCGGAAAGGAATCGCGATCAAGACCAAAACTGTTTTCTTAAATGTCGCGGTCGCTGCGCTTTCGGCTTTTTTGACGGCATCTGCCGTCAGCTATCTGTTCATATCCGCCGAAACGGTGATCAACTCCGGCAACCATGTTCAATTGGCAGAAATGCTGCTCGCAATGGCACTTACGCAGTTTATCGTTAATTCGATCTGCGTTGCCGTTTTTATTTCGCTTAAAAGCGACAAAACCGTTTGGCAAGTTTGGAATGAGTATTGTCTGAATGCGCTTGTCATGTATTTTTCGAGCGCGATACTTGCCGGCGTCGCGGTCAAAGCCCTGCAGCCGATCAATATATTTTTATTTGCCATTGTCGTCGGATTATTCGCAGTCGTCTATATAACATACCGGCGCTATGTTGACGATATTCAGGAAACTGCCGCGAAAGCCGAGCAAGCCGAACGCGAACGCGCCGAACAAGCCGAAAAGCACATCGAAGAACTTCAGCATCATATTGCCGAACAGGACCGGATCGGCGAGGCTTTGCGCGAAAGCAAGGATCGCTTTCGCCATGCCGCGTTTCACGATTCTTTGACCGATCTGCCGAATCGCAATTCATTCATCGAAACCTTGAAATTCTCGCTTGAAAAGCATAAACAAACCCCTGCCTATAACTTTGCAGTGCTGTTTTTAGACCTCAATCGTTTCAAGACCGTGAATGAAAGTCTCGGACATTCGATCGGCAACAATCTGATTCGGTGCGTCGGCAAAAGATTGAAAGAATTGGTCAAAGATGATGATCTGCTTGCCCGTTTCGGCGGCGACGAATTTGGCATCATTCTGAGCAATGTCAAAGATACCGACGATGTCATAAGTTTTGCACAACTTATAAATTACAAATTCTCGCAACCATTCAGCATCAACGGCAGAGAAATTTTTATCAATACGAGTATTGGCATTTCATTCGGAAGCGCAAATTATCAGGAAGCCGAAGAGGTACTGCGTGATGCCGATATTGCGATGTATTATGCCAAAGACCACAAAAAAAGCTACGAAATTTTCAATCAAATGATGCATACGCGTGCCGTCACCTTGCTGCAAATTGAAACCGATCTGCGCTACGCGATCGAACGCAACGAACTTCGCGCCTATTATCAGCCGATAATTTCGCTCGAAACGATGGAATTGATGGGCTTTGAAACCCTGATTCGCTGGCAGCATCCGCAACGAGGACTGATTCCGCCAAGTGAATTTATTCCCGTTGCCGAAGAAACCGGGTTGATCGTCGCAATTACTTACTGGATTTTGGAAGAGTCCTGCCGCGAAATCGTCAATTTCCAGCGTCTTTTCCCATCGCGAAAACCGCTGTTTTTAAGTGTTAATCTTTCGGGCAAGCATTTTGCTCACGGCGATCTGGTCGAACGGATTCAGGAAATCGCCGCGAAAACCGGGATTGCGCCGCAATGTCTGAAACTGGAAATCACGGAAAGCGCGGTCATGGATAGTCCTGAAACAGCGATTGCCTTGCTCAATCGTCTGAAACTGATCGGCGTGCAGCTTTCGATCGACGATTTCGGCACCGGCTATTCTTCTTTGAGTTATCTGCATCGTTTCCCGATCGATACACTTAAAGTTGACCGTTCGTTCGTCAGCACGATGGAAGACGGCAGTGAAAACGGCGAGATCGTCCGAACGATCATCGCCCTCGCAAAAACCTTGAAATTGGATGTCGTCGCCGAAGGCATCGAAACGATTCACCAGCTTCACCAACTTCGCATCTTGGGCTGTGAATACGGACAAGGTTATCTTTTCGCGCGCCCGGTTCCCGCCGATGAAGCCGAGAAAATATGCGAAGATAAAACACGTTGGCAAAACATCATTCCGAATAATAATACCCCGACACTTGCTCAAAATCGCGAATTTTCGCATCTTCGTATTGCAAAGTAATAAAAAATTACTTATACAAAAGAAAGGGAGTTTTGTGATTTCCGCTTTTTTCTTTCTCAAATTGAAGAGATTTCCGTCAATCTGACTTTATTAACTGACCATTTTCGGAGTTGATATTTATCGAAAATTCAGAATCAGCGATCAAATACGGAGATTCGCAGAAATTTGAGCGGACGGCACGCTGTTTGCTATAATAATTCCGCAGTTAGCCAGCCCCTTGGATAACAGGCGGAGTATTTTATTGTTCAAAAACAGAGTGAAAGAATTTAAAAGATAATTTCAAAAGTAAGAATTCAAAAACTCAAGAAAGTTTTAGTAATTGGAGAAAACTAAGACTATTTGGGAAATACCGATAAATTCCAAAACAAAGGCTGAAACTCTTTTTAGTTTCCCGCATTAATTCCCAGTAATTTAGAAAGGTAAGGCGTGACGAAAGAAGCAAAAATAATAGAATTTCTGACTTGGACTACTTTGCTTTTAGGCGGAGTCGCTTTCGGGATTACCCTGACTCAATTTCCTTTTGAAAAAATTGATATCGGACTCGCCGTTCTTGCATCGATTACCATATTTTTCAGCTCATATCTTCAAATTCAGCTGCCGCGAACAAAACTTGTTTTCACAATCTCCGATTCGTTAATTTTTATCGCGCTCCTCAATTACGGCGGCGAAGTCGCGATCGTTTTGGCGACCTTTGAATCTCTCTTTACTTCGTTTAATTTCAAACGCAAAGGTATTAAGATCAAAACGAAGACCTCGTTTTTAAATGGCGCGATCGCCGCGATCACAACCTTTGCAACCGTCTGGCTTTTAAGATACTTATTTGGCTCCGTACAAGAAATTGCTGCTGTCAGCACGATGACGAATCTTGTCAAGATACTCAGTGTGATGGCGCTTTCGCAATATTTATTCAATTCCGTCGTTGTTTCGATATTTGGCGCGCAAAAGGACGACAAATCAATTTGGAAAGTCTGGAACGAAAACTGTTTCAATGCTTTGGTGATCTATGTTGCCGGAGCTTTTGTCGCCGGGTTTTTTACCAAAGCCTTTCAGCAAATCGAACCATTTCTGGTCGTGGTGACGGTTGGTTTTTCGGCATTGATCTATCTGACATACCGCCGCTATTTGATTGACATAAAAGAGACCGCCGCGAAAGCCGACCTCGCCGAACGCGACCGCAGCGAACAAACCGAACGCCACATCGAAGAACTTAAACATTACATCAACGAACAGGAAAGGATCGCCAAAGCGCTCCGCGAAAGTCATGAACGGTATCGCCACGCGGCTTACCACGATGATTTGACAGGTTTACCGAACCGCAATTTGTTTATCGATACGCTCAAATTTCTCATGGAGAAATCAAAGCATCAACCGGATACAAACTTTGCAGTGCTGTTTTTAGATCTCAATCGTTTCAAAACCATCAACGACAGTCTCGGACATTTGGCGGGCGACCGTTTGCTCAATCACGTTGCCCAGCGTTTATCGTCGCTCGTGCGCGAGGGCGATCTCGTCGCCCGGTTCAGTGGCGACGAATTCGGCATCATCTTAAATGATCTGACGGTGATCGACGACGCGGTGCATTTTGCCGATCTCGTTCGCCGCCGGCTCCTGACGCCGTTCACACTCAGCGGACGGCAGGTTTTTACGAGCGTGAGCATCGGGATCGCCCCCAATAATCCGAATTACGAAGAAGCCGAAGATATGCTGCGAGATGCCGATATTGCGATGTATTACGCCAAAAACCGGAATAAGAATTGTATGGTTTTTGACCAGACGATGCATGCTCGTGCCGTCACCTTGCTGCAGCTCGAAACCGATCTGCGCCACGCCATCGAACGCGACGAACTGCTCGCTTATTATCAGCCGATAATTGATTTGGCAACAATGCGAATCAAGGGCTTTGAGGCGCTGATGCGCTGGGATCATCCGCAGCGCGGCATTATTCCGCCGTATGAATTTATTCCGATTGCCGAAGAAACGAATTTTATCGTGCCGCTGACGCTCTGGATCTTGCAAAAATCCTGTGCCCAGCTCGTTGAATGGCAGAAACGCTCGCCGCTTAATAAATTTTTGATGATGAGCGTCAATCTTTCGGGCAAACATTTTGCACAACCGGACATTGTCGAGCAAATCAGATGGATAATCAAAGAAACGAGCGTCAATCCGGCGTGTCTGAAACTGGAAATCACGGAAAGCGCGGTCATGGAGAACGCCGAAAGCACGATTATGATGCTCAAACAATTGCGCTCGCTCGGTCTCCATCTTTCGATCGACGATTTCGGCACCGGCTATTCTTCTTTGAGTTATCTGCACCGTTTCCCGATCGATACCCTAAAGATCGACCGTTCATTCGTCAGCACGATGGAAAACGGGACTGAAAACGGTGAGATCGTCCGAACGATCATCGCTCTTGCAAATACTTTGAACCTGGATGTCGTCGCCGAAGGCATCGAAACGATTCACCAACTTCACCAATTAAGAATTCTCGGTTGCGAATACGGACAAGGTTATCTTTTCTCGCGCCCGGTTCCAGCCGATGAAGCGCAGTCAATTCTGGACGACCCAACGCGCTGGCAAAACGTCATTCCGAACAATGATCCCGACTCGCTTGCCCAAAACCGCGAATTCACGCATCTCAGACTGGCTAAGTGATGATTGCGGAAGCGCGATATTCCGCGCGTGTTGGACGGCGCTTCGTCGCTGATTCTTTACCCGACGTAGAGTTTCGGCTTGGCGGCAAGCGGAAATTCCTTTTCGTAAACGTTGGCGAGATTAAGCAAAATATCTTCCGACCAGAAATTTCCGACGAGTTGCGTGCCGATCGGAAGTCCGTCGTTTGATAACCCGCAGGGAATCGAGATGCCCGGAATGCCCGCCAGATTTGCCGACACTGTGTAAATATCGGACAGATACATCGCTAATGGATCGTCCGATTTTTCGCCGATCTTAAAAGCGGTCGTCGGCGAGGTCGGTGTCAGGATCGCGTCGCAAGTTGCAAAGGCTTTTTCGTAATCGCGTTTAACGAGCGCGCGCACCTTTTGCGCTTTTGAATAATAGGCGTCGTAATAACCGCTCGATAAAACATAAGTTCCGAGCATAATGCGGCGTTTGACCTCGGCGCCGAAACCTTCTTCGCGCGTCTTGCGATACATTTCGCGGAGTTCGTGCGAGCCTTCGGCGCGAAAACCGTAGCGGACGCCATCGAACCGCGCCAGATTCGAAGACGCTTCAGCCGTTGCGATGATGTAATAAACCGCGATTCCGTATTTCGCGTAGGGAATTTCGACATCGACGATCTCGGCGCCCAAACTCCGATAATTGTCGATCGTTCGTTCGACCGCCTCGCGCACTTCCGTTTCCAGACCTTCGCCGAAAAGCGCGCGCGGAACGCCGATCTTTTTGCCCTTGATCACGTTATCTAAAGTTTTGTTGTAATTCGGGACGGCGACATCGGCGGTCGTCGAATCGTTCGCATCGCGTCCGGCAACGACGCCGAGAACGTCGGCGATATCTTTCGCGGTCGCGCCGAAAATGCCGATATTATCAAGCGACGAAGCAAAGGCGACGAGCCCGTAACGCGAAATTCTGCCGTAAGTCGGTTTTAATCCGAAGATGCCGCACAGCGAAGCGGGCTGCCGCACCGAACCGCCCGTCTCCGAACCGAGGGCGGCGCGGACGACGCCCGACGCGACCGCGACCGCCGAGCCGCCCGAACTGCCGCCGGGAACGCGCGTCGTGTCCCAAGGGTTTTTGACATTGCCGAACGCCGAAGATTCGTTTGACGAACCCATCGCGAATTCGTCCATATTTGTCTTGCCGACAATCACCGCGCCGGCTTCGTTGAGTCTCGTGGTCGCCGTCGCGTCGTAATGCGCCTTGTAATTGTAAAGAATCCGCGATCCGCAGGTCGTCTGCAGATCTTTGGTGCAGATATTGTCTTTGAGTGCGATCGCAACACCGCGCAAAGGTTTTTCGTTACCGTCTTTTTCTACTTCATCGGCGCGTTTCATCGCATATTCGCGTTCGATGGACAGAAAAGAATTCAGTTCGCCGTTTAATTTTTCGGCGTTCGTTAAAGTTTTTTCGATGTTTTCTCGAATTGACATAATTTAATTCAAAATTTTATTGACCAGCCATTTGTCGCCTTGCTTGACGACTTCGACGTGGATCGCTCTTTGTTCGCTGCGCTTTTCGTCCTTCCAGAAAAGCAGAACTTCCATCTCGGTTTTTGACGGATCGACGACCTTGCAGCCCCCGACGCGAAAGGCTTTCGGGAAATCGGTCGAATTTGTCGTAAAAATATCGTTCTCCGTCTGCACGTTCTGCAACGACTTGAAATACTCCGGCGTTATGAACTTTTCAAGTTGTTTGAGCTTTTCCTGCGAAAACTTCATCTCGCTGCCGAAATGATACGAGTAAAATTCTCTGACCGTGAGCCGCGAATCCGTACATTCGGGCGCTTCGAGATTCGGAATGCTGCCGCACGAAGCAATTAAAAATATAAAATTAATAATGCAAAAAATAACCGCCAACTTTTGAAGTTTGAAGTTTGAAGTTTTCATTGATTAAAGCACTTTCGGCACCTGAAAATGTCCTTGAACTGCCGACGGCGCTTCTTTGAGCGCATTTTTCTGCCCCAAAGATTCGTGCGGAACATCGGCGCGGCGCGTGTTGGTCGCCGCGCCTTCGGTTGTCAATCCGCCGAGCATCGGTTCGATGTTTTCCGTGTCAAGCTCGTTCAATTGTTCGACATACGCAACGATATTCGCCATCTGCGGCGTATAAAGCGCGACCTCTTCGTCGGTGATTTCGAGATGTGCCAGTATGGCTACTTTTCTAACGTCCATAATTTTTAATGATGAATGGTAAATGGTGAATGATCAATGAATAGATTTTAATTTATCATTCACCATTTATCATTCACCATTACTTAAGTTTTTTCTTTCGCGCCAAACAACTTCCCGCCGCCAGCAGAAATTGATAGCGCAGATTGTCGTCCTTGATCGCATCAGCCGAACGGCGCATTTGCGGCGTTACTTCATTGAGCGCGATCTCTTCGAGTTCTTCATCGGACAGCGTCGTTTGTTTGTGACGGGCGCGCGCCGTTTCGATCGTTTTTTCGTCCACGCGGAATTCGATAAATGTGACGATCGCTTGCCCGAGCAGCGAATTGATCTTGAAGATCATCTGTCCGCTCAAACTTTGCAGATGCTTTTTCCACATCTCGCTCGAAACGGCGATCGTCAAATGTTTCAGATGAAGCCGCAGCGGGATCGCGTGCGGCGACAAAGATTCGCCCGCGATCCGCCGCCACGCCGCGAACGTCACCGCTTGGCGTACATCTTCGTTTTCGTCAAATTGTTTAAGAAGCGCGGGCAGTGCGCGAAACAATTCATTCATTTAGCTTTTTAAATTGAACATTTATCATTTATCATAAAACATTTATTAAATGTTAAATGTTAAATGATAAATGTTCAATGTTAAGCCTTCCGAAATTGATTCTCGCTTCGGGCAGTCCGCGCCGCGCCGAAATTCTTAATTCGGTCGGCTGGGAATTTACAAAAGACTCCGCCGATATTGACGAAACCGAATTAGCGGGCGAATTGCCGGAAGATTATGTGCAAAGATTAGCGCTTGAAAAAGCCGAAATGGTTGCGCAGAAATACACCGACGCCTTTATTTTAGGCGCTGATACAACCGTTGTCATCGATCAACAGATCATCGGCAAACCGACGGATCTAACCGACGCCAAGCGAATGTTAAAGATGCTTGCGGGCAACTGGCACGAAGTTTTAACGGGCGTCGCGCTGGTCAGAAAAAATCCGCGATCGGCGATCTCAAATCCGTCGTCGGTTGTCGGAATTCAGCGCACGCGCGTTAAGTTTGCCAAAATGTCTGACGCCGAGATCGATTTTCTTGCCGAAACGGGCGATCCGCTCGACAAAGCCGGCGCGTATGCCGTGCAGGCGCAAGCCGCGCTTTTTATCGAAGGCATCGAAGGCGATTATTGGAACGTCGTCGGGCTGCCCGTCAGTCTGGTTTATGAATTGGTTACGAAAAATTTGGGATAAACACTTCTGGATTCTAAAAAACTTGGTGAGCTGAAATGTCGTCAAAGCGTTAAAACGCCTTTTAATTCAAGATGCTTGTTATTTGATGATGACTAAACCGACGCTTTTCCATTTGTCGCGGAATTTTATGAAATCGTAAGCTAAACCTGAATTG
>JBBQOA010000170.1:0-8248 GCA_038330465.1 Pyrinomonadales bacterium | reverse complement strand
GAATTCTTACGACGCTTTCGTGCTCGCGCTTGCCGACAAGAAAAACGACAAGGAAGCGGCGAAAAAGCTCGGCGTTAAAAAGGACGAACTTGAAAGCTTGCGAAAAACCATCAGCGAAACCGAAGGCGATCTTGTGGTGATGTTCGGTGGTGATCTGAGTTTGGAAGCGCAGGCAATTCTGGCAAATTCGGCGGATATTTTTGGAAGTAAAATCCGCAAAGTTTTGTATCATCCGCTGCCGCGTCATAACAATTCGGTCGGCGCGAACGATCTGCTCGCGGGCAAAAAATCTTTATCCGAAGTTTTGAAAAGCTCGAAGGCGCTGCTGATCGGCGGAAGTCTGCCGGAAGAAGACGTAAAACTTCTGGCGAACAAAGATTTTGTCGTCGTGCAGGAACTTTTTGAAACAGCAACGACCGAATTCGCGGACGTAGTTCTGCCGGCGGCGAGCTTTGCCGAAATCGACGGAACCTATACAAATAACATGGGTTATGTCCAGCGCGTGCGGCAGGCGATCGAACCTATTCATCAGGCAAAATCCGATTGGGTAATCACGAGTTTGATCGCGCGTGAAATGGGCGCGGATTTCGGTTACAATTTTTCGCCGTCGATGGTCTTTAAAGCCATCGCCGATTCGGTAACTGCTTATGAAGGCTTGCGTTATCCGCATTTGAAGGACGAATCACGTCCGGTTCAGGTCAAACACGCGGTCAATGCGAAAAAAGATCTGTCGAACGAGTTGGACGCATTGAAAGAACGCGTCGAAGAATTAGCGGACGACGGCGCGAAGATCGCGGAGACGCCGCGCGTCGGGCATAAATTGCATCGTTTGACGACTTTAACAAGCAAAACGGCGCAGTTTCATCTGCTTGCGCACGGCAATCCGAAACCCGAAAATCTGCTCGTTTCGCCGCTCGTTCAATTTAATTTTGACGGCACCGCGCGGGTGGATGAAATGGCTGATGCGGCAGGCGTCAGCGTATCCGACAGAATCAATCTGAAAACCGATTATTAATTTTAGTTAAGTATGACTGACTTTTTAAAAGCTGCATTTCCATTCATCGTTTCCCTGGTCGGAGTGTTGATTGCATTCCAGATGGTTTTGATGATCGTCGCCTACACCGTGCTCGCGGAGCGCAAGGTTTTAGGCTGGATTCAAGGTCGGATCGGTCCAAACCGCGTCGGCTACTGGGGGCTTTTGCAGCCGTTCGCCGATCTCTTTAAATTTATTTTCAAAGAAGATCTGACTCCCGATAAATCGACGAAATTCATCTATTTTCTGGCGCCGCTCGTCGCCTTGACCTGCGCGCTGATGCCGATGGTCGTTTATCCGTTCGGACCGAGTTTAAGCGATCCGCTCAGCTGGCTCGTGCCGCACGTTCAGGGCATCGCCTATTTGGGCGACGCGACGGCGTGGATCGCCGAACAAGCGAAAAATATGCCGCTGACGATCGCGCGGATCGATGTCGGCGTCTTGTTTGTGCTCGGCATTACGTCGGTCGGTGTTTACGGCATCGCGCTCGCCGGCTGGTCGTCGAACAACAAATACTCTTTGATGGGCGGACTTCGCTCGTCGGCGCAGATGATCTCGTATGAACTCGCGATGGGCGCTTCGGTGATCGGGGTCGTTTTGCTTTCGGGTTCCCTCGATCTGAACGAAATTATCAGCGCCCAATCTCATTCGTGGTTTAGATGGTATATCGTTCCGCAATTTATCGGGTTTATGGTCTTTCTGATCGCCGCATTTGCCGAAACGAACCGCGTCCCGTTCGACTTGCCAGAAGCCGAAACCGAGCTCGTCGCCGGATTTCACACGGAATATTCGGCACTCAAATTCGCGCTCTTTTTTATGGCGGAATACGTCAATATGTTCACCGTTTCGGTGATGTGCGTGACGCTTTTTCTTGGCGGTTGGTATATTCCCGGCTTGGATTGGCTTGCCAGAACTGTCGGTCTCCAAGCGTGGTTCGGACAAGGAACGGGTCTTTATGCGCTTATCAGCCATGTCGGATTTATCGGTAAAATTTGCGCGTTCCTGTTTTTATACATCTGGATTCGCGGAACACTGCCGCGTTTCCGGTTCGATCAGTTGATGAATTTCGGCTGGAAATTCCTTTTGCCGCTGGCATTGATAAATGTGATTTTGACGATTGTCGTCGTCTATTTTTTGAATAGTTAGAAAGAACTTTACCGCAGAGCCGCGAAGACGCGGAGGGTCGTTTTTTACTTTTGCGTTTTCAAAAAAACTCTGCGTCGCCGCCTGACGGCGGTTTAAATTTACTATGGCTGGTAATGCTTTATTTTTTGTTTTCGCCGGACTCGCGATCGCCTGTGCGCTCTCGATGGTTTATCACCGCAACCCGCTTTACAGCGCGGTTTCGCTGATTGGTGTTTTTGTTTCGCTGTCGTGCATTTATGTGACGCTTGCCGCGCCGTTTATCGCTGCCGTTCAGATATTGATCTATGCGGGCGCGATCATGGTGCTGGTCGTTTTCGTCATTATGCTGCTTAATCTTGACGAAGATAAGCCGTATCGAAAATTAAATTACCTTTACGCGCTCGGCGGATTTTTGGGCATCGTGCTGCTCGCGCAGACATTTTTTGTCTTCATCGCGGTCAACAAAGCGCCGAAACACGCGGTCGTGCAGGACGAAACGGTCGGTAATACGCTGAGCATCGGCGCCAATATGTACACTGAATATCTTTTGCCGGTCGAGATCGTCGGCGTTTTATTGATGATGGCGATCATCGGCGGCGTGATCTTGTCGCGGCGCTTGAGCCAACCCGAACTGATGCTGGTCGTTGATAACGAAATGGACAAACGGCATTTAGAAGAATAATTTTGTTCTTCAGTTTTCGGACTTTGAACTTTGGACTAAAAAAATGGAACCTAGTTTAGCAAGCTATTTAGCACTTTCAGGAATTTTATTTTCGATCGGCGCGGTCGGCGTGATCTTTAAACGCAACGCGATCGGGATGTTTATGTGTATCGAGCTGATGCTCAATGCCGTCAATCTGACATTCGTCGCCTTTTCGCGCTATTATGCGGACGTCACCGGACAGCTTTTCGTCTTTATGGTAATGTCGGTCGCGGCAGCTGAAGCGGCGGTCGGACTCGGCATCATCATCGCGTTTTTCCGCAACCGTGTGTCGGTTGACGTTGACGACGCGAGCATTTTGAAAAATTAATTTTTATGTCCGTCACGGTGCGGCGTGCGACGCCGAAAGACGCGCGGAGAGTTGCCGAAATGGCGATCAAACTCGCGCATCAGCACGTCGGTTACGATTCGCGCCGGTTTTCCGAACTCGCACCGCTTGAACAGGCGGAAAAATATTATGGAAGTCAAACGGAAGTAGACGAAGCGGCGATTTTAGTCGCCGAATTGGATAACGAAATCGTCGGATTTACGTTTATTCAATACGAGGCGAAGGATTACGCCAATTTGCTCGAAACGGCGGCGTGGCTGCACGATATTTACATCGAAGAATCGGCGCGGGGACAAAACGCAGGAAAGCTTTTGATCGAAAAATCGATCGAAGCCGCCCAAGAATTAGGCGCAGATAAACTGATGCTTTCCGTCGCGGCAAAAAACGAATACGCGCACAGTTTTTTCGAGCACAACGGTTTTAGAACAACAATGGTCGAAATGATGTTGGATTTGACCAATTAAAAAAGGTAATGACAAGAAATTTGTTTATCATCACAATCAGTATTTTATTTCTTGCGAAGATTGCTTTCGGGCAAAGACCGATTCTTGAAACTATACCGTCAGTTCCGAATTCGACCGGAAACGGGAAAACGGAATCTTCTTTGAAAAGACAAATGAATGAGTGGTTAGACGCTCATGAAAAACTTGATTTTGAAAAGTTTCTTGACCTGACACATCCGAAATATATAGATGGCAACGGCGGAAGAGAAAAAATGCTGAAGTCTCTAAAAACTTCCGTAACGAAAGAAAATCAAATTGTGATTGATTTCGACCGCACGGAATTTAAAGAAGCTGTCAGAGTTGATATTGAATTGTTTGCTCTTATCGTGTTTGACGGCAAATTGAGCTCGCCGACGGATTCGCGGGTAGCGATTCCTATTAAAGATTTTTCGATCATCGGAATTTCAGCCGATAATGGCGCGAATTGGAAGTTTCTTTTTCCGGGCAAGCAGAGTCAATTTGACAGAGATTTTCCGAAAGCGACAGGAAAAGTTCAAATTCCCGAAGCAAAACTGCCGAAAGGGACTTTCGACAATTTAGGGTTTTGAAGATTTTATGAAGATTTTGCCCAGCGGTTTTGTTTTTTTTAGCGCAGGTCAAAAAAAAATGTTTGGTTCTTAATACAATGACTGAAAACAATTTTTTAAGTCTAATAATTTTCGCGCCGCTCGTCGGCGCAGTCATCAACTGGCTGATCGGCGGACGCTTGAAGAACGAACTCTTTAGCGGCGTCGTCGCCTGTTCGGCGGTCGGCGTCTCGTGCGTGGTCGCGTTCATCATCGCGTTTTACGATCAGGGCGGCGCGCTTTTCGCGCACGACGGAAAACCGATTCTCGACCAGCTTTGGACGTGGATCCAGGTCGGCTCATTTCGTGCCGATTTCGGGCTCGGAATGGATCGTTTGAGCGGGATCTACGCGTGTTTTATCACGTTTGTCGGACTCTTGATCCATATTTTCGCGACTGGTTATATGCACGGCGATAAAGGTTTTTACCGGTTTTTTGCGTATTTGAACCTGTTTATGTTCTCGATGCTGACGCTCGTTCTGGCAGATAATTTTCTGCTGATGTTTGTCGGTTGGGAAGGCGTCGGGCTGTGCTCGTATCTGCTTATCGGTTATTACATCAAAAAGGACGAAGCCCGCGAAGCTGCGAAAAAAGCGTTCGTCATGAACCGGATCGGCGATTGGGGCGTGCTGATGGGCATCTTTTTGATCTTTACGATGACCGGTTCGATCTCGTTTTTTGACAAGGTCGTTGACGGCGCGCCCGTGCAAAGCTCGCTCAATCTGATCGCCCAAATGGCGGTCGATCCCTTTACCGGCGGCGCGATCATCGCTGGCGGCATCACCTCGATCGCCGTTTTGTTGTTTATCGGCGCAACCGGAAAATCGGCGCAAATTCCGCTCTTTACGTGGCTGCCGGACGCGATGGCGGGTCCGACGCCGGTTTCGGCGCTGATTCACGCGGCAACGATGGTCACGGCGGGCGTTTATATGATCGTCCGCTGCAACGGCATTTATCAGAATGCGCCGACGGCGATGTTTATCGTCGCAATCATCGGTTGTGCGACCGCAATTTTTGCCGCAACGATCGGACTTGCGCAGAACGACATCAAAAAAGTTCTCGCTTATTCGACCGTTTCGCAGCTCGGTTATATGTTTATGGCGTGCGGCGTCGGCGCGTTTATCGCGGCGATCTTTCACGTCATGACGCACGCGTTTTTCAAGGCGTTGCTTTTTCTCGGTTCGGGTTCGGTCATTCACGGAATGCACCACGAACAGGATATGCGGAAAATGGGCAATCTGCGCAAATATATGCCGGTCACGTTTTTTACGATGATGGCTGGCTGGCTGGCGATCTGCGGAATCCCGATCTGGGCGGGCTTTTTCTCGAAGGACGAGATTCTGTATAAGACATTTATCGCGACGAACGTGCCTGAGCCATACAATAAAATTTTGTGGATCATCGGTCTTTTGACCGCCGTTTTAACCGCCGTTTATATGACGCGGATGATGTGGATGACGTTTTTCGGAAACGAAAGATTTCACGACGAGATCGCCGATGAAGCGGAAGTTTACGCCTATTCCGCTGAGGCGGACGACGACCACGCAGATTCATCGCACACCGCGGACGACGACGATGATGAAGAAGAACATCATCACCTGCCGCACGATTTTCAGCCGCACGAATCGCCGTGGACGATGACCGTTCCGCTCGTGGTTTTGGCGGTGCTCGCGACACTCGGCGGATTGGTCGGAATTCCGCACGCGGTCAGTTCGATCTTCGGCGCGGGCGATGTCAATGTTTTTGAACATACGCTCGAACCGATCATTTACAAAAAGGGCGAACATCTAACGGAAGAACATCCCTTGATGGAATCTTCGAAATCAGCTCAATTGAAGGAAGCAAAACCATCGACCGCGCTGCCCGAAAGCAAATCTGAAACGGTCAAAACCGAAGAACCAAAAGAACACGAAAGTTCTTCGACCGAACTTGGTCTGGCGGCGCTTTCGGTGCTGCTCGCGCTGAGCGGAATCGGGATCGGGATCGCACTTTTCGGCAAAACGCCGCTTCGCAAATTGCCGCGCATTCTCGAAGACAAATGGCGCGTCGATGAATTTTACAACGGTTATATTGTTGACCCGCTGACGAATTTTTCGATCAAGGGATTGTGGCAGGGTTTTGACCTCGGCGTGATCGACGGCATCGTCAACGGCGCGGGTTATTTCGTCGTCGAACTCGGCAGCGTCGTCCGCCGCGTGCAGGTCGGATTTATCCGAAGCTACGCCGCGTTCATACTTTTCGGCGCGCTGATCGTGATCGGATATTTTATATATTACGGGTATAAGTTGATAGGTTAAACTGACCTTTGATCTTTGACCTTTGGTCTTTGAAAAAATCAAAGATCAAAGGTCAAAAGTCAAAGATCAACAAAATAAAATGGATTTCATAACAGAAAATCTTTTAACGATTCTAATTTTGCTTCCTGTTTTCGGGGCGTTATTCACGCTCGGACACGCTATTTATTGGAAGCATGAACGCGACTTGAAATGGCTGACGTTGATTTTTACGATTTTCAATTTCCTCGTTTCGCTTTTGCTCTTCGGTTCGCAGAAGGCTTCGTCACACGGATTTTTCTTCGAGAAAAATATTCCGTGGATCAAATCGATCAATACCAATTATCACGTCGGAATTGATGGACTGAGCATTTGGCTTGTGCTTTTGACGACCTTTATAATGCCGATCGCCGTCGTTTCAACGTGGCACGCGGTCGAAAAAAACCGGACGGCTTTTTACACTTTTCTGCTCTTGCTCGAAAGCGCGATGATCGGCGTTTTCGTCTCGCTTGATCTGCTCGTCTTTTATCTGTTCTTTGAAGCCTCGCTAGTGCCGATGTTTTTCCTGATCGGAATCTGGGGCGGCGAAAACCGGATCTATTCGGCGGTCAAATTCTTTATCTTTACGGCGTTCGGCAGTTTGCTGATGCTCGTCGCGATCATCGGTTTGTATTATATTTATGCGAACGCCAACGGCGGCGTCGGTTCATTCGATTTCGTCTCGATCCTCAATGCGATGAAATCCGGAAAATTGGTGCTTTCCGCGCAGACCGGTTCGCTGCTATTCTGGGCGTTTGCGATCGCCTTTGCGATCAAAGTTCCGATTTTTCCGCTTCATACGTGGCTGCCCGATGCACACACGGACGCGCCGACCGCGGGTTCCGTGATCCTCGCGGCGGTTCTCTTGAAAATGGGAACTTACGGCTTGATGCGCTTTAACTTCCCACTCTTTCCCGATGCTTCGCGCGAATTTGCGTGGATCTTTATCACGCTCGCGGTGATCGGAATCATCTACGGCGCGCTCGTCGCGATGGTTCAGCCCGACGTCAAAAGATTGGTCGCCTATTCGTCGGTCGCGCATATGGGTTTTGTCATTTTGGGAATGTTTTCGTTCACCGAATACGGAATGCAGGGCGCGCTTTATCAAATGCTCAATCACGGCATCACGACCGGCGCGCTCTTTCTGCTCGTCGGATTTCTCTATGAACGGCGGCACACGCGGCAGATCACCGATTTCGGCGGCATTGCCAACGTGATGCCGATCTACGCGACGATCTTTGTTTTTACGACGATGGCGTCGATCGGTTTGCCGTTTCTGAACGGTTTTGTCGGCGAATTTTTGATCATGCTCGGAATGTGGAAATCGCACGCGCTTGACACGATCTATCTGTGGAACTGGAATTGGAATTATGTCGCGACGATGTTTGCCGGAACGGGCGTGATCTTTGCGGCGGTTTATATGCTCTGGATGGTGCAGCGCGTGTTCTTCGGCAAAGTCACGAATCCGAAGAACAAGACATTGCAAGATCTGAGTTGGCGCGAGCTCGGATTGATTGCGCCGCTCTTGATCTTAATGGTTTATATGGGCGTTTTCCCGAAACCGTTTTTGAAGCGTTCGCGCGATTCGATCGTCGCGATTCAGGAAAGAGTGATGCAGCAAGGCGGCGGCACGATCGAAAAAGTGGAAAATACGCCGAAG
>JBBQOA010000169.1:0-8267 GCA_038330465.1 Pyrinomonadales bacterium | reverse complement strand
ATTTGCCTTCGCGATCGGGCATTTTCAGCGAAACGACCGCGCCGCCGTAGGTGATGATTCGCGCTTCCGCGCCCTGCGAGTTTTTGAGCGTGTAAATTTCAACTTTTTTGCCGTCGGCGGTCTTGCCGAACGAGCCTTTTTTGACGCTTGGTTTGGCTTCAACTTTCATCACAACGCCGCTCAAAAAAAAGATCCCGATCGTTAATATCAATAAAAATTTTACAGTTTCGGTCATATTTTCTGGTTTCCTTCTAAAAAGACTGACTTTTGCTTGGTGCTTTTATTTCTAAAGACAATTATGCTGCTTGTCAGTTTAGATTCAAAACACTTCAAACAAGACTTTGATAAATCGGACGATTTACTTTTGAGATTTGCGAATTTTATCGTTCTTAACTTATTTTATAAGAATCAATCTTAGTTAAGCGGTTTTCTATTCAAGATAGCATATTATCTAAAAAGTTCAAAAAGAATCGCTTTAAACTTTAGAAAATTTCGGCAGAGCAAATAATTTTATGACTTGGGAAGAACGCTGGCATCCGCTGCGTGAAGAATGGGTGATCGTCGCCGCGCACCGCCAAAACCGTCCGTGGAGCGGCGAAACTTTGCGGGCGGCGGAAAGCGTCGTGCCCGAATATGCCGCCGATTGCTATTTATGCCCGCGAAACGCGCGCGTCAGCGGCAAAACCAATCCCAATTACGAACAAATTTTTGTTTTCGACAATGATCATCCGAGCGTCGCGATGGACGCGCCGCCAAACGAAATTCCGCCGTCGGGCATTTTCAAATCGCGTCCGGCGCAAGGCATTGCGCGCGTCGTCTGTTATTCGCCGAAACATAATCTGACGCTCAGCGAACTCGAACTCGCGGAAATCGAAAATCTGTTAAAAGTCTGGCAAGCGCAGTATCTCGACCTCGGAAATCGCGCCGAAATCCGACACGTTTTGATCTTCGAGAACAAAGGCGAAGCGGTCGGCGTCTCGAATCCGCATCCGCATTGCCAGATCTATGCGAATAATTTTGTTTTCAAAACGATCGAAAACGAAGCGCGGATTTCCAACGAACATTTTACCGAAACGGGCAAAATTCTTTTTCAGGAAATAATCCTTGCCGAACAAACCGACGGTCGGCGGATCATCGCCGAAACGGAGACGGCGATCGCTTTTTTGCCGTATTTTGCGCGTTATGCCTACGAAGTTTTTGTCGCGCCGAAAATGACGCACGCGAGCATCGCGGAGCTTTCAAATGAAGAGATCATTGATCTCGCAAAGGTTTTGAAAACGGTTTTGGTAAAATTTGATAATCTTTGGAAAATAGAATTTCCGTATGTGATGGTTTTGCATCAGGCACCGACCGACGGCGGCGATCACGCGGCGTTTCATTTTCATATCGAATTTCATCCGCCGCTTCGCAAACCGAATCTTTTGAAATATCTGGCGGGACCGGAGATCGGCGGCGGCAATTTTTTGTCGGACACTTCGCCCGAAGAAAAAGCGGCTGAATTAAAGGCGCAAGCGGAAATTCATTACAAACAATGAACGACATCAAACAACTTTTTGAACCGCTCAAACGACTGCACGAAACGATCCGGCGGCGCGTCGTCGAAGCGTGCGAAAATTCCTCTTTAAATCAATTATCCGCGATCGTCGCGGACGACGAAGGTGACACGATCTTTGCGATCGACCGCGTCAGCGAAGAGATTCTGATCGAATTTTTCGAGCGCGAGATCGCTTCAAAAGTTCCGATCGTTTTGATCGCCGAAGGTTTGGAAAGCGGAAAAATCGTTTTGCCGCGCGACGCATCAGAAAAAGATTGCGTCTGGCGCGTCATCGTTGACCCGATCGACGGCACGCGCGGGCTGATGTATCAGAAACGGAGCGCGTGGATCTTAACGGGCGTCGCGCCGAATCGCGGCGCAAAGACAAATTTATCGGACATCGAATTTGCGATCCAGACCGAAATTCCGCTCGTCAAACAGCATCTTTCCGACACGATCTGGGCGTTTCGCGGCGCGGGCGCGCACGCCGAAAGATTCGACCGTTTGAAAGAGGAAACTTTTGAACTCAAATTAAATCCTTCAAAAGCCGCGACAATTTCGCAGGGTTTTGCGCAAATCGCGCGTTTTTTTCCCGGCGTCCGCGACGTTTTGGCGGAAATTGACGAAGAGATCGTCCGCGGCGCGCTCGGTTTGCCGACGCACGGCAAGGCGCAATGTTTTGAAGACCAATATATTTCGACCGGCGGACAGCTTTACGAATTGATCGCCGGACACGACCGTTTTACGGCGGATCTGCGACCGCTGATGCAGGCGGTGATGGACGAACGCGGTTTGGATCTGAGCATTTGCTGTCATCCGTATGATCTATGCACCGCGCTCGTGGCGCGTGAAGCGGGCGTCATCATCACCGACGAAAACGGCGAAATTCCGCAATATTTGCTTGATAACGAAGTCGATGTCGCGTGGATCGGCTACGCGAACGAACAAATTCGCGCGACGATCGAACCGCTTTTGCAGAATTCGCTGAAAAAGCGCGGTTTGCTGAAATAATTTTTATGTTTCGAATTGCCGACGGAAATTCGCAAAATTTAAAGGACGTCGCGGAATTTATCGCTTTGATCAATGATCCGCCGACCGTTTTACGCGATTTTTTTGCTGTGAACGCCGAAATTTTTCTGACGCGCGCGCCCGGCAGATTGGACGTGATGGGCGGAATTGCCGATTATTCGGGCTCGCTCGTGCTTGAAATGCCGATCGCCGAAGCAACATATTGCGCGCTCCAAAAAACGGCTGAACGGAAGCTGAAGATCGTCAGTTTGTCCGAAAATGAAACTTTGCATTTTGAAATGCCGCTGGCTGATTTTGAAACGGACGGCAAACCAATCGAATACTTAGCGGCGCGGCAATTTTTTTCGCAAAACGCTGCCGATCATTGGGCGGCGTATGTGGCGGGCGTTTTTCTCGTGCTGATGCGCGAGCGCGGAATCGATTTTCAAGCCGGCATGCGAATTTTGATCTCGTCGAAAATTCCGCCCGGCAAAGGCGTCAGTTCTTCCGCCGCGCTCGAAGTTGCCGCGATGGCGGCGGTTTGCGCGGCTTTTAGAATCAATCTCGAACCGCGCGAAACGGCGCTGCTCTGCCAAAAAACTGAGAATTTGATCGTCGGCGCGCCGTGCGGCGTGATGGATCAGATGACTGCGGTCAGCGGCGCGAAAAATCGTCTAATCTCGCTGCTTTGCCAACCTGCCGAATTTCAGGAAACGATTGAAATTCCCGCTCAGATCGAGTTTTGGGGCATCGATTCGGGCGTTCGCCACGCGGTTTCCGGCGCGGATTATGTGTCGGTCAGGATCGGCGCCTTTATCGGTTTTCGCTTGATTTGTGAACTCGCCGGAATGAAAACGAAAAAAATCGGAAATAATTTGGTCGAAATCACCGATTCGCGTTGGAACGGTTATTTATCGAATGTCGCGCCGTCGGGATTCGAACAATTTTTCGCCGCGCAATTGCCCGAAAAGATCGGCGGCGCGGAATTTTTGGAAAAATATCTTGGCACGACCGACGCGGTGACATTGATCGATCCAAACAAATTTTACCCCGTCAAAACGCCGACGGCGCACGCGATTTACGAAAATTTTCGCGTTCGGATGTTCTCCGAATTGCTGAAAAGTCCGCTCAATGAAAGCAAACTCGAACTGCTCGGCGAATTGATGTACGCCTCGCACGCGAGCTACGCGGCGTGCGGTTTGACCGAAACCGGCACAAATCGAATTGTCCGATCGGTGCGCGAAAACGGCGCCAAAGGTCTGCTCGGCGCGAAGATCACGGGCGGCGGCAGCGGCGGCACGGTTGCCGTTCTCGGACGGCGCGGCAATGATTCGTTGATCTCGGAAATTGCCGACCAATACGCGACGGAAACCGAATTTAAGCCTTTTATTTTTAAGGGCTCGTCAACGGGCAGTTTTTCGTTCGGACATTTGCGGCTGGAAAAAAATTAAATTCGGTAAATTGCTGATAAAACTTGCCGACTGATGAATTTGCGGTTATATTTTTCTTAACAATCTGCAATTTTCATTTAACAACAAATTTATAAATCCGGCTTATTTTTGAAAATCGACAAAGCGATTAACACGGCATTATAAAATATTTTCGAGAACTCGATTGATTGGTCAATCCAATCAATTGAAAGAAAGTTCTCGCTGTCAAACTGGAGAAAAAAAATGAAGAAATTCCAAATAGCTTTTATCTGTTTAGCTCTTACATTCGGCTTGCTCTCGTGCAAACCCGGCGCAACGACCACAACTACCGGCAATTCATCGACTTCCGGCAAATCCTTTAAATTGGCGTTTGTCACCAACAACGCTTCGGACTATTGGACGATCGCCCGCAAAGGCGTCGAAAAAGCCGACGCCGAGCTCGACAATGTGACAGTTGAATTCAAATTGCCGGGCGAAGGCACCGCCGCCGAACAAAAACGGATCATCGACGATCTGATCTCGACCGGCGTCAACGGCATTGCGATGAGTCCGGTCGATCCTGACAATCAAACGCAATTGATCAACGACACGGCGAAAAAAGCTTTGGTGATCACGCAGGATTCGGACGCGCCGAACTCTGACCGCACGCTTTACATCGGCACGGACAACGTCGCCGCCGGACGACAGGCGGGCGAACTCGTCAAGGAAGCCTTGCCGAACGGCGGAAAGATCATGGTTTTCGTCGGCAAATCGGACGCGCGCAACGCGGCGGAACGCTATCAGGGATTGAAGGAAGCATTGCAGGGCTCAAAAGTTGAGATCATCGATATTCGCACCGACGACACCGACCGCGCCCGCGCCAAAACCAATGCCGCCGACACGCTCGTTAAATATCCGGAAGTTGCTGCGATGGTCGGACTTTGGAGTTACAACGGTCCGGCGATCCTGAATGCGCTCAAAGACGCGAACAAGGTCGGGCAAGTCAAAATCATCTGTTTTGACGAAGAAGACGAAACGCTCGCGGGCGTCAAGGAAGGTTCGATCTTCGCGACCGTTGTCCAGCAGCCGTATGAATTCGGTTATCAATCGGTCAAAGTAATGGCGCAGATTCTCGGCGGCGACAAATCGGCGATTCCGGCGAACAAACAGATCAACGTCCCGACGAAAGTCATCAAAAAAGACACGGTTGAAGAATTTCAGAAAAATATCAACCAGCTTCGCGGCAGAAGCTAAGGTCAGAACCGTCTGCCGCAAGCGGGCGGTTTTAAAGTCAGAACCGTCTGCCGCAAGCGGGCGGTTTAACTTTCATCAATTAAGACAATTGCATAAAATTACATATAACCATCCGCGACCGCAGACGGTTCTGACAAAATATGAAATTGCTACAACCATCCGCGACCGCAGATGGTTCTGAAAAAATATGAACTCTCCGATTCTCGAAATGCAAAAGATCGGCAAGCGTTTTCCGGGCGTGATCGCGCTCGACGCGGTCGATCTACAAGTTTTTCCGAGCGAAGTGCTTGCGCTCGCCGGTGAAAACGGCGCGGGAAAATCGACGCTGATGAAAATTCTCGGCGGCGTTTATCAGCCCGACGGCGGCGCGATTCTGATCGACGGCAAGGAAACGGCGATTCGCTCCGTCACCGATGCCGCCAATAACGGCGTCGGGTTTGTTCATCAGGAATTGAACGTTCTCGATAATTTGACGGTCGCCGAAAACGTCTTTCTCGGGCGCGAACCGCTCTGGGCTGGATTTCTGGTTGACCGCCCGAAACTAAATGCCGACACGGAAATTTATCTCAAACGGATGGGTTTGAATATTTCGCCGAAAACTTCGCTGCGCGAGCTTTCGATCGCGCAGCAGCAAATGGTCGAGATCGCCAAAGCATTGTCGCTCAACGCGCGAATTTTGATCATGGACGAACCGACTTCGAGTCTCACGCTGACCGAAACCGAACGACTTTTAACGGTCATCAAAGATCTGCGCGCGCAGGGCGTCAGCATTATTTACATTTCGCATCGGTTGGGTGAGATCAAGGAAATCGCCGACCGCGTCGTCGTTTTGCGCGACGGGAAAAATGCCGGAACGCTTGCGCGTGAAGAGATCAATCACGATAATATCGTCAAATTGATGGTCGGGCGCGACATTGACCGGACTTATAAACCGCCCGCGACGATCGATAAAACCGCGCTGATCGAGGTTCGAAATCTGCAAACGCGACGTTATCCGAATCATTCGATCTCATTTAATGTCCGCAAAGGCGAAATTCTCGGGTTTGCCGGACTCGTCGGCGCGGGGCGTTCGGAAGCGGCGCAGGCGATCTTCGGCGTTGACGTTCCGGTCGGCGGGACGGTTTCGCTCGACGGAAAACTGATCAAGATCAATTCAGCGCGCGATGCGATAAACAATGGAATTTATCTGATTCCCGAAGACCGCCGCAATTGCGGTTTGATTTTAGAAGTTCCGATTCGCGAAAATATCACGCTGCCCGCGCTTTCGCGCTACGCCTCGCTTGGGTTGGTAAACAATAACGCCGAATGCAAAATTTCTAAGGAAATGTGCGAAAAATTGAACGTCAAAGCGCCGTCGATCGAAAGCAAAGCGGGAAATTTGAGCGGCGGCAATCAGCAAAAGGTCGTGCTCGCCAAATGGCTTTCATTGAATCCGAAGCTGCTTATCTTTGACGAACCGACGCGCGGCATCGATGTCGGCGCAAAAGCCGAAATCTACCAACTGATGCGAAATCTGGCGAAAAGCGGCGTCGCGATCGTCATGATCTCGTCCGATATGGAAGAAATTTTGGGCGAAAGCGACCGCGTTGCCGTGATGCACGAAGGCAGAATTACGGGAATTTTAGAACGCCTCGAAGCTAATGAAGAAGCGATCATGCAATTAGCCGTCGGCAAATCAGCATCATTGGCAGCAGCGAGTGGCTGAATTTGTTTTGTCAGAACCGTCTGCGGTAGCGGGCGGTTTAACTTTCATTTATTAAACAATGAAACCATCCGCTACCGCAGACGGTTCTGACTTAATTTTTTATGAGAAAAGAACTTGGAACATTCGTTTTACTCGTCGTTTTGTGCATCGTTTTGGCGATTCTCAATCCGGTTTTTATTGATCCCGCCAATTTGCAGAATCTGGCGCGGTTAATTGGCATTTACGGCATCTTCAGCATCGGTTTGGGACTTGTGATCATCACGGGCGGGATCGATCTCTCGGTCGGTTCGGTCTTTGCGCTTTTGGGCGTCATACTCTCGATTTTGCTTGTTGATAAACATTTACCAGAGAACTTTGCCGCGTTGCTGCCGTTTTTACCGGCGTGGCTGGCAATGGGTGTAGGCGCGTTTGTGGCGGTTTTGATTGTTATCTTGATCACGACTTTTCTCGGGGCAATTAACGGTTTGCTAATTACGAAGGTCAAGATCCAGCCGTTTATCGTGACGCTCTGCGGACTGCTTTTTTATCGCGGTCTGGCGAGGTTTGTCGCGCACGATGAAACAAAAGGCTTCGGCGCGGCTTCGGGGTTTGAAACCTTGCAAAGTATGGCGACGGGCAGCGTTTTCGGGATTCCGACGCCGTTTATTATCTTAATTTTTATCAGCCTGATAATGTGGGTCGTGCTCCATCGTTCGGTTTACGGGCGTTATCTTTACGCCGTCGGTCGCAACGAGATCGCGGCGCGTTATTCGGGCATCAATTCCGATCTGATCATTGCGAGCGCATATATTTTGTGCGGATTGCTTGCCGGAGTCGCCGGAGTTTTGCTCGCCTTTTACACGAATTCGATCTCGCCTTCGTCGCACGGCAATTTTTACGAGCTTTACGGCATCGCGGCGGCGGTTCTCGGCGGCTGCAGTTTGCGCGGCGGCGAAGGTTCGATCATCGGAATTTTGATCGGCACGGCGCTTCTGCAAGTTCTCCAAAATCTCGTCAATCTGCTTGGGATTCCGTCGTCGCTGAATTTCGCGGTGATGGGCGCGGTCATTTTGATCGGTGTCATCGCCGACCAGCTTTTGCGTCAACGGCAAGCGGCGAAAGTCGTCAAATAAATGTTCAGATTTCAAACTTTAGTTTGTTTTGCCGCGCTTGATCAAACTAAAGTTTGAACTCTGAACACTGTCAATTTTATGAAATACTTAATTTTATTTTTAATGCTTTTTGTGTTTCTGCTCGAAATAAACGCGCAAACCGCGCCGATCGTTTTATGGGAAAACGGTGCGCCGAACGCGGTCGGGAAAGAAGCTGTTGACATTCCGACGCTGACGCCGTTTCTCGCCCCGAAAGAGATCGCAAC
>JBBQOA010000168.1:0-8297 GCA_038330465.1 Pyrinomonadales bacterium | reverse complement strand
AATTACAAAAACATTTAAGTGCGGCGGAAACCTATCAAATTTCCGGGGATCTGGCGAACGCCGCAGTCGAAAACCGGGCAATTGTCGCGGTCGCGCTTGAGCGGGTTGGCAATATTGCAATTGAAGAAGGGAATTACGCGGAGGCGGTCAAACTTCTTTCCGCGTCAATCGCGTATCGCGACAGCGCCGCCAACCGAACCAATCTGGCGGTCGCTTATCAGCGTCTTAATCAGATTGATAAAGCACTCGCAGAAGCCAAAAATGCAGTTGCCCTTGATCCGAAATACTCGTTTGCTCATTATATTCTTGGAAATATCTATTTTACCAAAGAAGATTATCAGGCGGCTCTGCCCGAGCTTGAAAAAGTCTTGTTGCTGGCGCCTGATTTTGATGCCGCGCAAGCTCTCGGTTTAACTTATCTGTATTTGAAACTTCCGGAACGTGCCAAACTTTTATTTGATGAACTGCAGCTTTCTGCCGGCAAGGAAAGTGCCGATCTGCATATTGTCTTTGGTCAGGCGTATGAACAGACGAATTATCCGCTTGAAGCCGAACGCGAATTCAAACGCGCGTTAGTGATCAATCCGAAACAACCGCGCGCCAGTTTTTTTCTTGGTTATGTGATCTTGCAGCACGGCGGCAGCGATCGATTGGCAGAAGCCGGAAAGGCATTTGAAGAAGAATTAAAACTAACGCCCGACGATTTTTACTCAAATTTCTTTGCGGGAATTGTCGCGTCTTCGGAAAATGATCATCAAAAAGCGATCGGATATTTTGAAAAATCGGCAAAAGCCCGCCCGGAAAGAGCCGAATCTTTTCTGTTTCTCGGCGGATCGCAGTTTGAATTAAACAATTTAGTTGAGGCGGAAAAAAATCTTCGGCAGGCGATCAAGTTAGTCGGAACCAATGATGAAAAAGATTTTCAATCGCGGCGCACACATTTTCTGCTCGGACGGTTGCTGCTCAAAACCGGACGCAAAGAAGAGGGCGAAAAAGAATTGAACATTGCCCGGCAGCTGCAGGAAAAATCCATTCAGTCAGCCCGCGACGAGATCAATCAGATTCTCGGACAGGTCGTTGGCGAGACAAATAAAACGGTCGGAAATAATGAGAATCCGACTCCCGAAACAATGGCTTTGACGCCCGAAAGAGCGGCTGAGTTCGGCAAGATCAAAACATATTTAAGCGATGTTTTAGCGCAGGCTTTTCATAATTTGGGCGTGATCGCGGTGCAAAACGGACAAACCGCCGAAGCGCTGGAGCATTTTGCGTCCGCGTCCGTTTGGAAACCTGATTTTCCGGGACTCGACAGAAATTGGGGAATCGTCAGTTTTCGCGCCGAACAATACGACAAGGCGATCGTTCCATTGGCGCGGCAGCTTAAATCGAATCCAAACGATAAATTAGTGCGGCAGATGCTCGGCGCAAGCTATTATTTTACCAAAGATTTTACGAAAGCTGTTGAGGTTCTCAAACCTTTTGAAGCGGGAATCGTCAGCAATCCCGAACTCGCCTATTTTTACGCTCTTTCGCTGATTCAGTTGAAACGCAATCAGGAAGCCGTTCTGATTTTTACCAAACTGTCGGAAGTTTCGCAAAATAATGCCGAAGCCTTATTTTCGGCAGCGCAGGGATTTATGATTTTGGGCGATTATGAAAGATCCGTCAAAGAATTTCGCCGGGTCGTTGCGCTCGATCCGAATATGGTGAAGGCGAATTATTTTATCGGACAATCGCTGATTCGGCTCAACCGTTATGATGAAGCGGAAAAAGCGTTCAGTCGGGAATTGGAACTAAATCCGACCGATGTTTTGTCAAAATATCATCTGGCAGTGACCTTGATCGAAAGAAAAATTGAAACTGACAAAACGATCGTAATTTTGGAAGAAACGATCACTTTGAAAAATGACTACGCCGATGCCCGCTATCAGCTCGGCAAGATCTTTCTCGAACGCGGCGAGACCGGAAAGGCGATCCAGCAGCTCGAAACGGCTCTTTCAGCGGATGCAAATAAGGATTACATTCATTATCAACTGAGCATTGCCTATCGCAAGGCTGCACGCAAAGAGGATGCTGATCGCGAGCTTAAACGGTATCAAGAATTAAAAGCCGCCAGTCGAAAAAACGATTCGCCGATGGGAAATAATGAGAATTCTCCAAAATAATCTTGTTCGATTAACAAAATTTTGTTTGATTTTGATTTGCCTGACGAGCAGTGTTTTGGCTCAAGTTAAGGCGGACAACAAATCGGTGCTCGCAAATTTTGAAAAAAATATCGAGGACGGAAAGTTCGCGGATGTTGAAAAAGACTTGTTTAATTATGTCATCGCGAACCCGAAAGACGCGAAAGGATTTTCATTGCTCGCCAAATTACGGTTCAAACAAACTCGCTTGAATGAAGCAAAATCTCTATTAAACAGGGCTTTATCGCTTGATCCGGGGTTGCTTTCGGCGAAACTGACACTGGCGCAGGTTGAGGTTCAGTTAGGCGAAATTGAACAGGCGCGCGCGGTCTTAAACGGCATCGCCGAAAGCGATATTTCAGACGCTTCGTGGCGTTTTACTGTTGCCGAAACATCGGCACTCGTCGGAGATTGTTCAAAGGCTTTGAGCTTGGCGGAAAAACTGCCGCCGACAATCAAGGACGGCAAAGCCTTGCCGCTGCGCGCGACTTGTTATCTGAAAGCGGGCGATACGAAAAATTTTTCGTTATTGATCCCGACAACAAAAACATTGGCAAGGCAAGATCCGGCAGTTGCGATCGAATTTGCCGGCGTTTTGAGTAAAGCCGCGATGCCCAAGGAAACGGCTGAGCTGCTGCGTTCGGTGATTGCCGCCGCGCCCCGAAATACAGCGGCATTACTTCTTTTGGCGAAGTCTGAAATTTCTTTGAAAGATTTTTCGAGTGCCAAAATTCATCTCGCCGAGGCGGAAAAGATTCAGCCGAAATCAGCTGATTTGCTTTTCGTTAAATCTTTTTTGGAAAGCGAACAGGGAAATAATGCCCGATCTTTCGATTATTTGGAACAATATCTGGCAGAAAACCCGGATGATATTGAGGCTTTAGCCCGCTTTGTGGTCATTGCACTAAGAGCGGGTCAAAATGGAAAAGCGGTTCTAACGGCTGAAAAATTGTTAAATTTACAGCCTGAAAATCCTGATTACCTGTATCTTTACGGGATCGCTTCGCTTCAAAATAACAATGTCCAAAAGGCGGAAACAACGCTGACGAAATTTCTCGCCGCGCGTCCGAATGATTCGCTCGGCTGTTTGGCTTTGGGACTCGCCTTTGCCGCCCAACCGGATAAATTGGGCGAAGCGCGCGGGCAGTTGGAAAAATGCCTCGCCATAAATCCCAATAATTTCGAAGCGGCGTATCAACTCGGGCTTTCTTATAAAGTTCAGGGCGAAACCGCCAAAGCCATTGAATATCTGGAGCAAACCGTCAAACTCGCGCCCGATTACGCGGCGGCTTTGCGTGATCTCGGGACGGTTTATTTGCAATCGGGCGGGGAAACAAAAGCTCGCCCCGTTCTGGAAAAGGCAGTTTTGCTTGCTCCGAATGACGCCGAAACCCATTTTCAATTAAGCCGGCTTTACAATTTGATCGGCGAACGCGAACTCGGGAAAAAACATCTTGAACTTTTTCAGAAACTTAAAAACCCCAAAAAAGACGGAATGTAATGAAATTTACCAAACATTTTATCGCAATTTTTTTTATTTCAACGCTTTGCAGTCATCTCATCATTGCTCAGGATGATGTCTGCAAAGACCGCAAAATACCGCAATTGACGGATGTTTATTCCAAAACCGGAATAAAATTCGTTCATACTTCCGCGCCGGAAAAGAAATATATCGTTGAATCAATGAGCGGCGGCGTTCTTTTGATCGATTTTGACCGTGACGGCTGGTTGGATATTTATTTTACAAACGCGCCAACGGTCGAAATGGCGCTCAAAAACGAAAAATCAAAGAGTTTGCTCTACCGCAATAACCGCAACGGAACTTTTACCGATGTCACCGACCGGGCAGGCGTCGGATTCCCCGGCTATGCGATGGGCGGCGCGGTCGCCGATTTCAACAATGACGGTTTTCCCGATATGTATATCACCTGTCTCGGCGGAAATGTTTTGTATAAAAATAATGGCGACGGCACTTTTACGGATGTCACCAAACAGGCGGGCGTCGCGGACGGACGCTGGTCATCGGGCGCGGCGTTCGGCGATTATGACGGCGATGGTTTTTTAGATCTTTTTGTCTCCAACTACGTTGATTTTAAGTTGAACGATTTGCCCGGTTTTGGTTCGCTTCCGACCTGTAAATTTCGCGGAGTCGATGTGCAATGCGGTCCGCGCGGCTTAAAAGGCGCGGGCGACAGCCTTTTTCGCAATAATGGCGACGGAACATTTAAGGAAATTTCAAAACAAATCGGACTCGATGATCCGCAGGGCTATTACGGAATGCAGCCGGTTTTCTCGGATTTCGGGGGCACCGGAAGACCGGATATTTATGTTGCCAATGATTCAACCCCAAACTTTTTTTATCGTAACGAAGGGAAAGGAAAATTTTCCGATGACGGCTTTGTTTCGGGAACGGCGGTCAGCGGCGACGGTTCGGAGCAGGGTTCGATGGGCGTTGCCGTCGGCGATTATCTGCACACCGGAAATTTTGCAATTTATGTGACGAATTTTGTTGACGAATACAATGCGCTTTACCGCAACAATGGAAATTACGATTTTACGGATGTTTCATTTAACGCCAAGGTCGCGCAAGCCACGCGCCCGTATGTCGGCTGGGGAACAGGTTTTTTTGATCTCGATAATGACACTTGGCTTGATCTGTTTGTCGTCAATGGTCACGTTTATCCGCAAATGGATCAGATCTCATCGGGCGCAAGATACAAACAGGGCAAACTTTTATTCGTCAATAACGGCGATACGACATTCTGCAATGCCTCAACGCAAGCCGGAACGCCGCTCTCTGAACTGCGCGTTTCGCGCGGCGCGGCGTTCGGCGATTTGGACAATGACGGAAATATCGATATTGTCATTGAAGATTTGGACAATGCGCCGATGATCTTAAAAAACGAGGGCGACAAATCTAATCATTGGGTGACGCTCGAACTCGGCGCCAAACAAGGAAATCCGCTGGCGATCGGTGCGCGCGTCAAGATCACGACCGGAAAAATCATCCAAACAGAAGAGATCAGAAGCGGCGGAAGTTATCTGTCGCAAAATGATCTGCGGGTTCATTTCGGGCTCGGCGCGGCGACCAGGATCGACTCGATCGAAATTCGCTGGAATTCGGGCAAGGTCGAAACGATCAAAGATGTCGAAATTGATAAATTCCACGCGATTTTGGAAGGCGAAGGTATCGTCCCGGTTGATAAAATTCGACCGAAAATGAAGAAATAAAACTGAGGCGGTTTCAAATGAAATTATTTATCAGAAGCAAATTTTTCTCCGTGCTTATTTTGATCGCCGGGATGTTGATCAACATTCAAGCCGCCGACCGTGTAAAGACCGCCAACGGGATCGTTGAGGGAACCGGAAAACAAAAATCCGGCGTGCGCGCCTTTCGGGGCATTCCCTTTGCCGCGCCGCCCGTCGGTGATTTGCGCTGGCAGGCGCCGCAAGCTGCGAAAAAATGGGACGGCGTCCGCCCGACGATTAATTTCGGACCGCGCTGCGTGCAGCAGCCCGTTTTTAGCGATATGGTTTTTCGTTCCGACGGGATGAGCGAGGATTGTCTGTATCTCAACATCTGGACGCCTGCCGCGAAAAAGAGCGAGAAATTGCCGGTGCTGGTTTATTTTTACGGCGGCGGTTTTATCGCGGGCGACGGGAGCGAATTGCGCTATGATGGCGAAAATATGGCGGCGAAAGGCATTGTCGTCGTCACCTTAAATTACCGGCTCGGCGTTTTCGGATTTCTCGCACACAAAGATTTGACTAATGAATCGCCGAACAAGGCTTCGGGAAATTACGGCTTGCTCGATCAGGCGGCGGCGCTTCGCTGGGTCAGTCAAAATATCGCGGCGTTCGGCGGCGATCCAAAGCGAATCACGATCGCGGGCGAATCCGCCGGATCGTTTTCGGTCAGCGCGCAGATGGTTTCGCCGCTTTCAAAAAACCTCATTCGCGGCGCGATCGGCGAAAGCGGTTCGGTTCTTTCCCAAACTTTGACGCCGCGCATCGTGCCGCTCGCGGAAGCCGAAAAAACGGGCGAAAAATTCGCCGAAAGTCTCAACGCGGATTCTTTGACAAAGCTTCGGGCACTCTCGACCGAGCAACTCTTTGAAGCGACCGCCGCGCGCGGGAAATGGAATTTTCCGATGACCGTTGACGGTTATTTTTTTACCGAATCACCCGCGAAAACTTATGCTGAAGGCAGACAGGCGCGCGTTCCTTTACTGGTCGGATGGAATTCCGCCGAATCGAATTGGCGCGCCATTTTGGGCGGGGACGAGCCGACGCCCGAAAATTACGAAAAGGCAGTCCGCACACGCTTCGGGACGCGTGCCGACGAGATTCTGAAATTATATCCGGGAACGACGCGCGAAGAACTTGTTGCCTCGGCGACCGATTTGGCGGGCGATCAGTTTATCGCCTTCAGCACCTGGAAATGGGCGGACATTCACAGTCAAACCGGCGGAAAATCCGTGTTTCGTTATTTTTACGCGCATCCGCGACCGAGGGCGAAAGACGCTAAACCCGCTGCCGCGCTGCCGCAGGGCGCGTCGCATTCCGCCGAGATCGAATACGCGATGGGAAATCTGGCGACCAATCAGGTTTTTGCGTGGACGGCGGACGATTACAAAGTATCAAAGGTAATGCAGGAATTTTTTGCAAATTTTGTTAAAAACGGCGATCCGAACGGGAAAGATCTGCCGAAGTGGAAAAGTGCGACAGCGGAAGCACCGGTATATTTTATGCGTCTGGACGTTGATTCACGCCTCGAAACGGAAAAAAATCGAGAGCGTTATTTATTTTTGGATAAATTTTAATTCGCCGAAATAGGAATACTGCCCGATGATTTGTCGAAAAATGAGAATTATAATTACTCTTGCCGTGCTGATAATCAGCGGGCAATTTTCGGCGTTTGCCCAGAATTCCCCGATCACTTTCAAAGATATTTCCGCTGACAGCGGCATCAATGTTTCGCATATTTCGACGGCTGAAAATCGTTACATTATCGAATCGATGAGCGGCGGCGCGGCGGTTTTCGATTGTGACGGCGACGGTTTTTTGGATGTCGCGACCGTCAACGGTTCTTCGGTCGATAATTTCAAAAAAGGCGGCGATCTGTTTCTCACGCTTTACCGTCAGATCGACGGGGCAAATACCAAAACGCCAAAGTTTGAAAATATCACTTCAACGGCAAATTTAACCCGCAAAGGTTGGGGAATGGGAATCACGACGGTTGATTTTGACGGCGACGGAATTTTGGACATATTCGTCACCGGATTTAACGGAAACGCCGTTTATCGCGGAAAAGGCGGGTGCAAATTTGAAGATGTGACCGAAAAAACGGGACTCAAAGGAATCGGTTTTCAGACCGGCGCGGCGTGGGCGGATTACGACCGTGATGGCGATCTAGATCTATTTGTTGCCGGTTACGTCGCGCTTGATTTGAATAATCTACCCGTTTTTGGAAGCTCGCAAACCTGTTCTTTCAAAGGAATTCGGGTTCAATGCGGACCGCGCGGACTGCCCGGTGAAAGAGATTATTTTTACCGTAATAAAGGCGACGGCACTTTTGAAGAAGTCGCTGAAAAAGTGGGCGTCGCCGATAAAGATAAATATTACGGAATGGGCGCGACCTGGGGCGATTACGATAATGACGGTTGGCTAGATCTCTATGTTGCCAACGACGGAACGCCGAATTATTTATACAAAAACAAAGCGGACGGGACATTTTCAGATGTCGGGTTTCAAACCGGAACCAGCTACAGCGGAGCGGGAGTTGAACAAGGCTCGATGGGCGTTGCCTGGGGCGATTACGACAATGACGGCAACCTCGATTTGTTCACAACAAATTTCGATAATGAAACAAACACGCTTTATCGCAATTTGGGAAGCAAGGGTTTTCTCGACGTTTCACTTGAAACAAAGGTCGGACAATCCGGAAAACCTTATGTCGGGTGGGGGACGGGCTTTGTTGATTTCGACAATGACGGTTGGCTCGACTTATTCATCGTCAACGGACACGTTTATCCGCAGATCGAATTTGCTAAAAGTGATAAGCAAGAAGGGTTTCGCCAACATTTTCTGCTTCACCGAAATATGGGCAACGGA
>JBBQOA010000167.1:0-8372 GCA_038330465.1 Pyrinomonadales bacterium | reverse complement strand
AAATTCCATCGTGTAGGGAATTCGCCCGTAAACATTTGCTTTCGGATTGTCGAATTCAACGACTTCATAATTTTTCTGAAATTCATCGGCTGAAAAAATCAGCAAATTCGGTGTGTTTTCTAAACCTTTAAGAAAAGATTTTTCAATTCTTTGAATAAAGCCTGAGGCAGAACTATCAGCAACAATTTTATTTGACGGCGGACAGATCACAACCAGAATCGGAACTTGAAAACTCGAAGAGTTTTTTAATGCGCGCTGAAGTTCGAGAATATTTTCTTCGATTTTTTTCAAAACATCGAGCGTTATGTTATCCGTTTCGACAAAATCTTCCGAGCGAAAAAGCACGACATTTGCGCCCCGTTCGTTTGTTCGAAAAAGGCTCGATGGTGCAAGTAATTCTTGAAAGATCTGGTTAAATGGCGCGAAATGAATTTCGTGCGAAACCTGAATTTCCTTCAAAAGAAATTCAAGTGAATCTTTGACCGGTTCGCTTGTAAAATTTGAAGCGATAACAATATTTTGTGCCGACATATTTCTAAAAATTTTATTTTTTGGCGATCGCGATCAAATGATGCGTCCCGGCGGCTTGGTTGCGGACCTTGTTTTCTGTCGATTGAATTCCATTGACGACGTTGCCAAAAATGCTCATCGCGATCGTTGCCGGTTTGGCAAGCGACCAAGATTTTAATCCCATTTTGCGATAACGTCCGCCGATGATCGCATAATCAATCCGAACTTCCGAAAAATATTTTTCCAATAATTCTTGTAATTGGTCTTTATGATAATGCCGCTTATGGTCGGGATTTTTGTTTTCGACCCAATCGCCGTTTGGCGTCGTCAACAGCACAATTCCGCCGCGTTTAGTGACGCGCGAAATTTCGCTGACAAACAGTTCGTCAGCTTCAACGTGCTCGATAACCTCGACTGAAACGACCATATCAAAACTCTCATCGGGCAAGCCGGAGTTGGTCATATCACCAAGTATTACTTCTTCGACATTGCTTCGCCGTTGTTTAACTTGCCCGATGATCTGTTCGTTCAGACCGAGATAAAGTTTTTCCTGAACATCGGATTCCCGCGGCAGATCAATTAAAGTAATGGCGGCGGGAAGCCCGATCGTGTATGGTGATTTTCTGCCGCCGACATCCAAAATTCTGGGTGACTTGCCGCGCATTTTGATAAGATTCCGCAAACGGGCGCGAACCTGTTTATAGAGCGGAGGCAAGACCGGTTCCGCGAGAAGTCTGCCCATTTCATAAAATTTCATCGTCATTATTTTGTCGTTAATTTGTCGTTATTGGCAGGAAACCCTTTTTTCGATCGCTTGCCAATCTGCTTCAGTATCAATATTTGCGCTAAATTCGGGTGAGATCTCGTAACCTTTCACATAGTCGCCGTACAAACTTTGGCGGTTGATAATTACTTCGCTGCGTGTGACATAAACCGAACCATCGCGGTGAAATGCGTTTGGCAAATCCTGCCGCCGCGAAATGATTTCCGAATCTCCAGTTGCCAGCACCATTTGGTCGTTGCCGTTTTTCCAAAAAACCCATTTCGGATTATATTCGTGCGGAACCGGCAAAACGCTGACAACGCAATCGGCATTTGATTCACTCAAAAGCTCGATGCAGGCATCAATGTCGGCGGCGCGTCTTAAAGGATTTGTCGGCTGCAGCAAACAAACGGCGTCGAAATGCTCGTCATTCTGTGCCATAACTAAAAGTGCGTGCCTGACAACTGCTAAACTCGGCGTTGAATCTTGTGCCAATTCAATTGGTCGCAAAAACGGCACATCAAGACCGCAGTTTCTTCCGACCTCGGCAATTTCTATATCTTCAGTGCTTAAAATCAAACGCGTTAACGATTTGGCATGCAGCGCATTTTCGGCTGTATAAGCGAGCAGCGGCTTGCCATTTAATAAACGGATGTTTTTTCGCGGTACGCCTTTTGAACCGCCGCGCGCCGGAATCAATCCTAAAACTTTCATCAGTTTAATAAGTCAACCTCTTTTGAATTTCAAGCGGCGCGGTCGCTAGTAAATGCGAAATTCTCTCGCCGGCTTTTCCATCTCCGTAAAGTTTGTCGGAATCGTAAAGACCGTGATCGATCTGGCGGCGGACAGCAGCTTGAATATCTTCTACATTATGCTCGACATCAAGCACATTTTTTCCGCGTTCACGCCCTGTTTGCCGTGAACCGATATTGACGACCGGCACACCCAAAAATGAACACTCGCGGATTCCGACACTTGAATTTCCGACCAAACATTTACTGTTGTAAAGCAAACGCAGAAAATCTGTCGGCGACATATTTTTGAAAAAATGCATATTTCGCGGTCTGACGGTTTCGCGGAAAGTTCTGATTCCGTTTGATGTTCCGTCCGAACCGGCGTCAACATTTGACCAAAACCAGAGTGTCGGTAAACCGATTTGATGAACCGCTTCGAGTGTTTGAACGACCTGTTCACGCGCAAGTTTATATTCGGTCGTCACCGGATGCTGCATCACTACCAAATAACCATTAAGAAGCCGTTCCAAATCTCCGACTCCACCGTATTTTTCGAACGGGTTAAAATCCAATGCCGGATTGGGCAAGACTTCTGCCGCTATATCGATCGATGGACAACCCGTAATAAATATTTTATGCGAATCTTCGCCCATTTTTTCAACGCGTTCGGCAGCACAACTTGTTGAAACAAGATGTAAATCGGCAAGTTTTGTGACCGCATGGCGGACTTTTTCATCAATCGAGCCGGTTACTTCGCCGCCCTGAATGTGGACGACCGGAATATTCATATAGGAAGCGGCGATCGCGGTTGCAATAGTTTCGTATCGATCGGCAATTGTAACGACCAGATCGGGCTTTAGATTGTCGAAAACAGTCGCGAGTTCGAGCAAACCGATCCCTGTGGTTTTCGCCATAGAAGTCGGGTTTTCACCCTCAAGCACCATATAAACACGAGCCGCAATCTTAAAGCCGTCGTTTTCGATGTGGTTGACGGCGGTTCCATAGCGATCAAGCAGAGCAGACGCGGCAATCACGACTTGAAGGTCTAAATCAGGATTTTCATTGATTGCTTTGAGTGCGGTTTTGATACGGCTGTAACTGGGTCGAGCCGTAATTACAACGCAAACTTTTCTAATCATAATTTTTATATTTTCGCGGGTGTGGGAAAAAAATCAATTTGTAAATTGTCGAATAAAATCGTCAAAATTCAATATCTTCAATCGAAAGCAATTCGTCGGCTTGCAAACTGCGTCGAAGTTTTTGTCCGAGAAGATTTGGCAATTCTGCTGCCGGAATGCCGGTTCCGGGTTTTTTTAATTGCAGATGCTCAATATCGAGAACCGTGCCTGCCGGAAGAAATGAGCCGGCATAAATACTTTTTGTAAAAATTTGCCTGAGCGGCGCAAGTTCGGCGGCGATCTCTTCCTTTTTAACAGGATTGGAAGTTATTTTTTCAATCGTCCGGACCCCATCGACAAGCTGCCGCAATTCGTCGGTCGTGATCGACGCCGGCACGTCGGGACCAAACATTTCGCGGCTCAATGTAATATGAATTTCCAAAACTTCGGCGCCGAGTGTCGCCGCCGCGAGTCCGGCAAAAATATTTCCCGAATGATCGGATAAACCAGTCGAACAATCGTAACGCGTTCTTAAAAGTTCGAGCATATTAAGTCCGATTTTTTCAGGCGGACAAGGATATGCTGAAGTGCATTGCAAAACTGCCAACGGGTTGCCTATTTGCTGAACCTGCATGACGGCTGCGTCCAATTCTTTCCAATCGCTCATTCCCGACGATAAGATGATCGGCTTTTGAGTCGCAATGATCCGTTTTAAAAGCTGATTATTATTGATCTCACCGGAAGCGATCTTCCAAACAGACATTCCGATCTCGTCCAAAAGCTCAGTTGCCTGTAACGAAAAAGGCGAGCTTAAAAACAACAAACCACGCTCATCTGCATGATCTTTCAAGCTTCCCCATTGTTGCTTGGTAAATTCCATTCGCTGCCAATATTCAAAACGGGTATCGTCTTGCCGGCTGAATTTTACGCGCCAGGGTTCTTGAGGCGTGCTTTCAGCCGCGGCGATATGTGTCTGAAACTTGACTGCATCTGCTCCGGCATTGGCGATCGCATCAATAAAAGCGTGGGCTTGCCCAAGACTACCGTCGTGGGTTTGCGCGACTTCACCGATTATCAAACATCGTCCGTCAGTTAAATTCTGCGGCGTCGTTTGAAGACAAATTTGGCGAAAATTGTTGCTCATCTCAGATCGTATCAGCGAAGGTTTTTTCCATCCGCCGAAAGTAGAATGCGCCGCTGAATAACAAAATAAGGGCGGTCACAGTTGACGCGATCGCCATCATTCCGGGCGGCGTGTTAGTGCCGAGCAGCGCCCAGCGAAATCCATCAACGACACCGACCATCGGGTTCAACCCGTAAACGGTCCGCCAAGGCTCGCTAAGTAAAGTGCTTGAATAGGCGATCGGTGTTGCAAATAACCAGATTTGGGTCAGAAACGGAATCACGTATTTGATATCGCGATATTCAACGTTAAGTGCGGAAAGCCACAAACTGACCGCGAGCGATGAAATTATCGTCAACAGTAAGAAAAGCGGCAGCCAAAGCGTATTGATCGTTGGAATGATTCCGTAATAAATCATCAAAATCAACAAAACACCAAACGCCAATAAAAAATCGATGACACCCGCCAAGACAGTCGCGATCGGGATAATCAGCCGCGGAAAATAAACTTTTTTGATCAGATTTGAACTCGCTACCAATGAGTTTGTCGCTTGAGTTAAGCCATTTGAAAAAAGCGTCCACGGCACAAGCGCGGCAAATGAGAAAATCGGGTAAGGAATTCCGTCCGAGGAAAGTTTTGCCAGTTTGCCAAAGAAAATACTAAACACCAGCATCGTCATCACCGGTTGGATGATTGCCCATGCAACGCCCAGCGCAGTTTGTTTATAACGAACTTTGACATCCCGCCAAACGAGAAAATAAAGCAATTCTCGATATTCCCAAAGTTCCTTGAATTTTATCGGAACAAATCCCTCGGAAGGTTCGATTCGGAGATGCGGAAGCTGATTAATTTTAATGGAATTGATTAATAAAAGTTCTTCTTCGTTGACAGCCATTTATTTTTTTTGATTAATGAAGTTTCAATACCTCGAGGTCGCCTTTTTGTGTCGGTTCGGTATCTAACTCGTAATATCCGTATTTACTATAATTTGACTGGTGCCAAGAAATACCGTTAAAGACCATACCGATAATTCTCGCTCCGACATTCTGCAATATTTTTTTGGCTTTCAGAACTGATTGTCGTGAACTTTGTTTATCTCGCACAACGATAATTACCGAATCTACCAAGGCGGACAAAATAGTGCTGTCCGCAAAATAAAGTACGGGCGGTGAATCAATAATGATATGTGTATATTTTGTTGATAATTTCAGCAATAATGCCCGCATTTGTTCAGAGCAAAGCAAATTTGCCGGGTTAATTGATCGCTCTCCGGCAGTTAAAATATCAATGTTATAATTTTTGTCATGTTGGATTGTCATATCCAATAATTCATCGTTGATTTCTTTGGTAGAAACAAGCGCAGTCAGTCCGAAATCATTGTTTAATTCACGGATCAGATGAATTCTCGGACATCGTAAATCTGCGTCGATCAATAAAATTTTATCGCCATTCTTCGATAAACTTGACGCCAGATTGATGGCAGTTATGGTTTTTCCTTCACCTTCTTCACCCGACGTTACCAGAATGGTTTGCAGAGAAGCTCCGCTGCTCGAAAGCATCAGGTGAGTTCTTAACTGCAAATAGGCTTCTAAAAATGCTGGTTTTTCAAAAATAGCCGGATTGTAAAAATTCTTCCGCAATCTGTTTTTGCGTGAAAATGAAACATTACTAAGCATCAGCCGGTTGCCTAAACTTAAAGGGACTTTCGGAACAGATGCTAATAGGGGCAAACCTAATTCATTCTCGATATTTTCCGAATGATGGACTGTATCATCAAGCCAATCGATCAAAAATGCCAAACCACAACCAAAACCAAGTGAAACAAGTATGGCGAGTATAATATTTTTCTTTCGTTCGGGTCCGACCGGTGAATTTGGAACGAGTGCGCGGTCAACAACCAAAACGTTATTGGGCGTGTCATTTAAAACCACGTCGCGTTCCCGTGAACTCTGCAAAATAGAATCAAGCAAGCTTTTATTCGTGGCAATTTCCTGTTGAATTATTTTGTAGTTGATTGCCGCTTCGCTTTGTTTCATCACCATATCGCGTTGGGTTTCAAAACTATTTCGCAATTCCTTTTCACGCGCGACCGCTTGATTGAGACTTTCTTCGAGCGTTGAAATTTGAATATCAGAGGCTCGTTTTCGAAGGCTGCCCAATTGATTTTCGACGCTTTCAATTTGTTTTTTTGTTTGCACCACTTCATACCACTCGTCGGTATATTCAGTTTTAAGCTGTGCTAGTTTTTGACGCAAATCATTTAATTTAGCTTCTAATGCAATTACTTGCGAGTCTTTGCTTTCAGCGGTTGCCGAACGCATCTGATTTTGCATGGCGGCTTGATAAGAGGTTTGGGCAGCGATCCGTTCATTTTCCGCCTGTCCAAGTTGAAGGCTTAATTCAGTAAATCTTTGTACGACGGTATTTTGTTTTTCATCAAGCGAAACTATTTGGTTAGTTCTGGCATAGTTGATCAACTTTTCTTCACCCTGTCGAATGTCCTGCTGCAATTCCGCAACTCTTCGTTGTAAAAAATCGCTTGCTGAAGCATTCGTCTGAATTTTTTGCTCTAAATTTTGGAGAACATAAACGTCGGCGATGGTGTTGGCTATTTTAGTTGCAGTCACCGGATCTTGGTGCGTAAATTTTATGTCAATGAGACGGGTTTCCGCATTTTTTGTTCGTGCATCCTTGACCGGAGAAACGACCAAACTCCTTTTTAACATTTCGACCAGCGGCGCCAGCCTTTCTGTTTCCAGATCAGTGTCAACCGTAGCAGTTTCATTATTTAACTTTAATTTATTTTGTTTTGAACCATCGGTAACCAATAAAGATTTTTCAGAAGCAGGCGGACGATAAAGACCGAACATTTTTCTGACATTTTGCAAAGCCGAAACCTCTTTACCTTTTTGCGGGTTAAGAAAATTCTGGTTATTCTCAAGATCAAGAGTTTTGATAACCTTCCGTAGCAATCCGGCGCCTTCGAGAATCTGCAATTGAGTCGTGAAATAAGCCGGATCGTTTGCCTGATTATTGACAATTATCGGTGCGCCTCCGCTGCCGCGAGTCCCGGCTGCCGGATTGTTTTCGGCATTTACCTGAACCCGCGCCTCCGAATCATAGTAGTCGGGTTTCTGAGCCACATAGACAATTGTCGCTCCTGTCACGACGATAGTCAGACTTAATATTAACAACCAATGATTGATAAGGGTTCTGAATAAACCGCGAAGCAACGTTTTCTCACCATCGGTGTGATTTACGGAACCATAGTATCCGTCGGTATAAACACCCTTATATTCGATTGGGTAGCTTGATTCGATCTCAATTGGATCATTACTGAAATCAGGCGCATTTAATCTTTTCATATTTTACTGCTATTAAAAATAGTTAAGGAATATTTACGGGTACACGTGTGACTGCCGGAATAATGGTTTTAATAATATCTTTTAGCAAACTTCGTTTTGGTCCCGGAACGTCGACAATATCGTTTGGTTGTAATAAGAAATCTACCTGATCGCCACCTTTTTTGTCCTTCAAATTAATAATAATTGGATCGGTTTTTGCCAGACTGTTCGGTGCTTGACGTGAAATTTTTATTTTGTCTAGCTGCGCACCAAGCGCAAAACCTCCAGCCATCGCGATCGCTCTCGATAAAGTTGTGGGTTCTTTCAAATTGACGGTCACCGCCGATTTCACATTGCCGATGACAAATGCTTGTTTGAGTTCGGCTTCGGTCACACGGACGATATCGCCGCCCTGAACATACGGGTTTGCTTCATCATTGCCTTTGAGCAATTCTTCAAGCGAGACAGAAATTATTTCTTGTTGAGATGAATCAGTTGATGCGATATTACCAGTTGTGTTCTGAGTGCATTGCCGAATATTTGAATCACGAAAAATCTGAACATATTGACCGGCATTTAAAGCCGGTCCTTTAACTCGAGTAATAAGTTCGAGCAATCGCATTGGGCGTTGCAACTGAAATCGATCTGAAGAATTGACGGCACCGATTACGGCAACCGGATAAGCATTGAATTCTGTGACCGTGACATATACTTCCGGTTTCAATAGATATTTTTTGTAAAGCTCGGTAATTTCTGAAGCGAGTTGGGTTTCGGTCAGAC
>JBBQOA010000166.1:0-8394 GCA_038330465.1 Pyrinomonadales bacterium | reverse complement strand
ATTGGCGGGACAATTTCTTTTACATCGGATATTTATTCGCTCGGCGTGCTGCTTTACGAACTTGTCACAGGCGCGAAACCTTATCATTTTGCAAACAGCGCGCCGCACGAAATTTCGCGGGTCATCTGCGAACAGGAACCGGTGCCGATCTCAGGGGCAATTTCAAATTTCAAATTTCAAATTTCAAATTTGAATCCGGATAATCTGAACAAGATCGTTCTCAAAACTTTGCGGAAAAATCCGTCGCAGCGCTATCAAAGCGTCAAAGCATTGAGCGAAGACATCGACCGTTGGTTGGAAAATCGCCCCGTTTTGGCGGAGTTTTTTGCTTCGCCCGAAAAGCTGTCGCCATTTGACAACAAAACCGAAAACAAACATTCGATCGCGATTCTGCCTTTCAAATTGCTGAATATCGGACCCGCGGAAGACACCGGCGGCGATGAATATTTGAGTCTCGGACTCGCCGACGCGATCGTTACGCGGCTCAGCGGCGTGCAGCGATTGCTCGTTCGCCCGACGAGTTCGGTCATTCGTTTTGTCGAAAATTCGGACGCTTTTGCGGCGGGAAATGAGCTCGGCGTTGAATTTATCGTCGAAGGAAATATCCGGCGCATCGGGACGCGGATCCGCGTGACGACGCAGCTGCTCGACGTCAAAGGCAATTCGACGCGTTGGGCGGATAAATTCGACGAGGAATTTACGGACGTGCTCGAACTTGAAGACTCGATTTCGGAACGCGTCGCCAAATCGCTTCTGCCGCAGCTGACGGGCGAAGAAAAACGGCGGCTCGACAAACGCGGCACGAACGATCCGCAAGCCTACGAAGCCTATCTGCGCGGTCGTTTTTTTTGGAATCAATTAGTCCCCGAAGCGTTTCCGAAAGCGATCGAATCTTTTCAAAAAGCCGTCGCGCTTGACCCGAATTATGCGCTTGCCTACGTCGGGATCGCCGATTTTTATAATTGGGCATGTATTTACGGATTGTTTCCGTCCGTCGTCAGTGTTCCGAAAGTTTACAAGGCGGCAACCCGCGCGCTGGAAATCGACGACTCATTGGGCGAAGCTTACGCCGCGCTCGGTCTTTATTATTCGAGTATCGCAGAATACGAAACGTCAGATAAATATTACCGCCGCGCGATCGAACTGAATCCCGGTTATCCGCTCGCGCACGAATGGTATGGTTCAAATTTAACGGGCAGAGGCTTGTTTGCCGAAGGCATTCGCGAAGTCAAAATCGCGGAACAGCTCGATCCGTTTTCGATGCGCGCCAAAACGCTGACGGCGTGGACCGCGTATCAGGCGCACGACTTTCAATTTGCGGCGGAAAAGGCGCGCGAAATCATCGAATTCGATCCGAATTTTCCGCAAGGCTATTTACAGCTCAGTAATGTTTTACAGCAATTGGGAAGATTTGAAGAATCGCTTGAACTGAGCCGGAAAGCCGTCGAAAGAATGCCGGATGCGCCGCTGCCGATCTACAATTTATGTTTTGCGCTGGTCGGAACCGGACGCCTCGACGAAGCCCGTCAGCTTGTCAAAAAATTAGAGGAAACTGCCCGCGAAAGCTACGTCGGGACTTATTTTCTGGCGATGTCCAATCTGGCGATCGGCGAAATCGACCGGACTTTTTATTATCTGACAAAAGCGATCGACGAAAAGAATCACTGGCTTTTATGGCTCGGAACCGAACCGAAACTCGACCCGCTTCGCAATGATCCGCGATTCGATAAATTATATGAACGCGACAAAGGTCTGCTGTCGCTCAAATTCGCCGCGCATCGTTGATTTTTTTTCAAATAACTGCCGCATTATTTATTTAACGGGCGGCTGCCGTGTGCTCACGTCTTTGTTTGACCAGCTGAAACCGTAAAACATCTGCGCGAAATCCGAAGTATTTTCGAGCCGCAGTTTCCAGACGCTTTTTGTCACCGGATAATTGGTAAAAAGCTCGCGAAACATTGCGCTTGCCAGCGCCGAATCCGCCAGACTGCGGCTAATGAGAACGCCGCGCTCGTTAAGCATCGAAACCGAAACCGCACTTCCAGCCGTCAACGTCACGCCGAGATTCGGCGCGGCTTCGACCGGCATTTCCAGTTCGACCGATTCTTTCGGCGCAAGCTTTAATTCTTTGGAAAAATTTTGAACGTCTTTGTCCGCGACGGGCGCATAAGTTTCAATATTTTCCGCATTCGGTCCGCGCAAGGTTTTCGCGCCGGAATTGTCGAAAAAGACGGCGGCATAAGTATTTTCGAGCCGTAGATCGGTCGGCAGTAATTCGTTACCGCGATAAAAACCCGAACCGTTATTGACGTCGTAATCGCGGTTATTGAGCTGCCATCTTTTCCAATCGATCGGATCGTTTTTGACCGGATACGGATAAGTTCCTTTTGGTCCGGTGACGAGATGCGGTTTGACGAAATTGTCGAAGTTTTTGGCGTCCACAAGCTGCGGATTCAGATCGTTCGACTGTCCGGTGTCGGCAACGCCGTAAGTCGCCGATTTGACGGTCACGAAACCGTCGTTCCATTCAAGCCCGCCACAAATGATCGGAACGGAATTTCCGGCGAGCGCCGAGAGCTGCGCGCCGCCCGTGTTGACGACGTATTTGTTGAAATTGAGCATTTCGTCGTTGGTCAATTCGTGTGCCGCTTTGAGTTCTTTTTTGAAAAGTCCTAGTTTGCCCAAGAAAACGTCAACACACGGCACGCCGCCGTTCGGCGTGCCGAGCATGATCAGATGTTTGACCTGCGGACGCGCGTCGGGCACATTCGGCATCAATTTATGCAGATAAAGCCGCCCGACCAGCCCACCCGTCGAATGCGCGACCAACTCAACGTGCCACGCGTTTGAATCTTCCTGCGCGTATTTGATGTATTTTGCCAATTGATCGGCGTTGTCGTAAACCGAATCCGAATACCAATCGGAGAGAAATTTTCCGCCCATGCTCATCGCGCCGTAACGCGCTTTTTCGCCGACCGCGTAGGCTTTCCATTGATAACTGTGATTTAAAGTCAGTAGATTTTGATAAAGCGGCTCCCAAACGCGGTAATCCGACCAAATTCCGTGAAGCAGAATGAGCGGTTTCGGCGCAATGTTCAAAGGCTTTTCTTTTTCGTCTTTTTTCTGCCCGTTTTCCGCGAGTTCCGCTTTGATGCGGTGCTGCAGATGCGGGCGACCGTCGTCAAACCACGCTTGACCTTCGCTGTCCCAGATAAGTTCGACCTCGCGTTCCTCGCCCGCGTCGAGCCGCAGCGAAACATCTCCGTTGGGGAGCGGTTCATCGGGACGCGCATAATTATATTTATCGCCTTTGTAGGTTTCGGAGATTTTCAGATCGGCGTATTTTGTTTCCGCCGACATATTTAACACCGTCGCTTTGACTTTGATTTTATTTCCGTCGATCGTGCCTTTCGGGTCTTCGATCTCCTTCCAGTCTTCAAAATTCGGAAACTTCGGATGTTCGAATTTCAGATCGGTGATCAAAAGCTTTTGCGGGCAGCGCGTAAAACGCCACGAAACCTCATAAATAAAACTTCTGACCGCGCCGCTGCCGTCATCGCCCCAGACCTTTGTGCCCGCAATCGTGTCGGGATTTTTCGGGTCGATTTTCTGGCTGTCGATCGAAAAAGACGCGCCGTCAATTCTTGTCGGCTCATTGGTCGAGCGGTCGTAAGGTTCGTTGTTTTTCGGCTGACAATGTCCGCTGCGTTTGACGTGTTCCTCGCGTTTAAAAACGCCGTTCGCTTTCGGGAATTTCAGACTGAAATTGTATGTGCCGCCGAATTCGTCAACGCTTAAATTAAAATATTCAGCCGAACCCGTTGCCTGCGCCTGCGTCTGCCGGTCGTCGTTTGATTCGATAATGAACCAGTGTTCGGGCTTCCACGCGCCGCACGAATCCCAAACCTTTTCCTCGCCCCAATTCAAATCGTTGTCGGTGAAATTGACCTTTGTATTAACGATCGGCTGCTGCGGATTTGTCCCGTCAATAACGGCGCGTCCGGTATAATCGTAATTACGCGAAGTTTTGTGTTTTAAGCGGTCAATATTTTTGCGAATTCCGGGTTCATCCGATTCGAGCGAATCCTTGAGAGTCCGTTTATAAGTCACGCCGCCGCTCCAGCCGCCCGCGCATTGCGGCGTTTGTTTGCTTGCAACGGTTTGCGTCGGTTTCACGGGCGTCCGCCGCGTTTGTCCGAAAACGGTTAAACCATTCGCTAAAATACTCGCGCAAACCAGCAAACCGAATAAACGATCGATGAACTGAAAAGTTGAATTATGTCGCATAAATTTCTCTCGTGTTTTGCCAACTTTTGAACGGTCAATTTGGCACTCACTCTTTAACGCGAATTTTTTTTGGAAAAAGTATCGATCCAATAAAAAAAGGCGATTCGAATAAATCGCCTGCCGCCAAATTTCTGATCTTCAATTCGCCGCGTTCTAGCGTTCTTCGCGGCGGTAACAAGTTTCGCCTTTGGCGTCCGTCAGACAAATGAACGATTTGCCGTATTCGTCCGTTTTACCGATTAGTTCGTAGGTTTCGCGGTCAAGTTTATAGTTTTGTTCGCTGTTGCTGTTCGGCGCACATCTGTTTTGTTTCTGCCAAAAGTTTTTGTCGGGAATAAACGTAATGGTCGTGCCGCTGACCTCAAATCTGCCGCGCTTGTCGTTGAAAAGCGCGGTCGTGCAGCCGTATTGCGTTGATTGCAAATAACCGACAAATTCAAAACGCCCGTCGGCTGTGAAAACCTATTTGAAGGTCGAACTGTTGCTCGGCGGCGTCGCGCCCGTGATCGTGTTGCGGTCCGCCATCAGAGACATCGCGGCTTTGTTCCAGGTGCCGACAAGATTGCCAGAATAATTTGCCGTATTCGAGATCGAAGACGGGACGATTTTCTCGGTTTGTGTTTTCGTCTCATTTGATAAAACTTCCGTCCAGGCGAGGACCAGCGCGTCGTCGGTCGGCACGTAAAAACCCAAAACGGCACGGCGCGTCGGGGCAAGCATCGAAACGCTGAAAACCGTAATTCCGCCGTCGGTGCCGCCGACTTCATACGTCCAGCCTTTGGCTTGCAGATTTTTTTGCAGCTGATTGATCAACGCGCCGGCGTTCGATTTTTTGTAATTCACGCCCGACCAGGCGAGCACTTCGCGTTCGCCCGGCGTCAGTTTGCCCGCGCCGGCTTCAATGATTTTATCGAGCCCGTCGTTGATTTCCGCCGGAACGCCCGCGGGCAGCACGCGCAGCGCACCCGTCGGCAGATTGATCTGCGTCAACGCCGAACTTGCCGCATTTTCGGTTTCCTGCGCGACACCGACCGCCGCCAAAAATAAAATAAACGGAATGATTGCATAGATTTTTTTAACATAAATTTCTCCTTTGCCGATGTCCTTCGGCTTCAATCTCTAACGCGGTAAATCCGGCGGTAAAGTATCAAAAAAAAGACGGTTTTCTTGCCCGAAAACCGTCTTCTCCTTCCCCGCCTTGTCCTTTCTGTTTTGGCGTTTGAAAATCATTTGCCGACCGTTTCGACGATTGCCGCAGCGGCTTGTTCGACGACCGGCGAGATGATGTCTTCGCCCGCCGATTTGGCTTTCGCTTTGAACTGCTTGGTCAAAGCTTCCGCCGCGCCTTTTTGCAGTTTAATGTCGAGCGTCAATTCGTCCTTCGGTTTGATATTCGAGGTCGCCGCGACGATCGATGTGGCAGCCGCCGCGCCGGCGACATTGGCAGTCGTGTTGCCCCACGCGCCGCCGCCGGTTTGGCTCATGACCGCGCCGAGCGCTTTGCCGAGCCCGAATCCGCCGCCGCCTTTTTTGTGCGAAACACTCGCGTAAAGAATATAATCGCAGTCTTTTTCTTTGGCTTCCGCGTCGATCGCCGACGCCAATTTGGCTTCGAGCGGAACGATCTCGACCTTTGTGCCTTTCAGATATTGCGCGAACGTGTTTTGGATCGCGCCGGCAAGTTCCGCCGCGTTGACACCGTCGCCGACCGCGCCCGTTTTGACGCCAGCCAATCCGATCCTGACAATGCCTGCTTTTTTCGGCGTAAGCGCCGCCGAAGAATTATCGTCAGTTTTCGGTGCGTTTTTACTGCGAATGGTCGAACCCAAATCCGAATTGTTCGTTGAAGAACTTTGACTCGTCGAGCTGTCACTCGTCGAATTTGAACTACTGCTCGAAGACATTGAAGTATAAAGACTTTGCGAATCTTTGACCTCGCGCCAGCCTGCAGGAATATCGAACAAAGCCACGTCAAGCGCCGCGCTCGCGAGTTCGATCACTTCATTGGTCATCGTAAAGGTTTCCTTGTCCGATTCGTCATACATCGTCATTTTTTCGAGCACCGGATAACCGCGTTTGGCGGTGCCGATCTGCTTGATGTCGTATTTATCGCGGCAGCCGCCCGCATTGTAATTGTTGCCGTAACCGCCGCGCGTCCCGTAATCGCAGTCAAGCTGAAAAGCCGCGTCGAGATACCAGCCGACGGTCACCATTTTCGATTTTTTCATCGGCGTGCAGGCGTCTGCCGAGGCTTCGGTTTCGCTCGTGATGGTCAGATGATGCGCGACGTAGCCGAACATTTTTCGGGTTTCGCCCGTGTCTTTGGTCGTGATGGTCGTCGTGATGACGCCGCCTTTTTTGACTTCCGTGCGAGTATTGCCCGAAACATTGGTCGAGGTCGGCACGGTTGCGTCCTGTTCCCACGAATTGATGATGTAAACCTGCATTTGCGGGTTGAGCTGCACGCCGCGTTTAAGATCGCACTGCGTCAGCGTGACCATCTGATTGCCGCCGATGCTTTGCTCGGTGCGTGAGCGTTTGCCTTTGATGTAAGTCGTGCTTTCGGTCGTTTGTCCGCTCACGCTCTGGCGGCTTTTGACTTTGACATCGGCGAAAGCGCCCGTCGATAAAATTGCGGTTAAACTCAAAAATAAAATATATCGAACTAAATTTTTCATGATTGCTCCTTTTTTACGGCTGATCTTGCCCTTCGACAGTTAACGCGCAAAGTTTCGCAAAAAGAGATCATTCGATTTGGGATTTGGGATTTGGGATTTGCAGATGTCGGATTGCGGATTTTAGATTCTCAGAGTTAAAGATGACACTCGAAATTCCAAATCCGCGATCCGCATTCCCAAATCCCAAATCGAATGATTGCAGAAAAAGCCTTATTTTCATATACTTTTATTACGATTTTAGACGTTCGAAAAATTTTATAATTGTGCCGACAACCCCTGATAATGTTACGCAATTGCTAGTTGAATTAACCGACGGCAAGACGCAGGTTTTAGAACTGCTGTTGCCCGTTGTTTATAAAGAACTGCGGAATCTGGCGAACAACTATCTGCGCCGCGAACGCGCCGACCACACATTGCAGCCGACCGCGCTCGTCCACGAAGCCTATCTCAAACTCGTTGACCAGAAAAACGTGCAATGGCAAAACCGCGCCCATTTTTTCGGCGTCGCGGCAAATATTATGCGGCGTATCTTAGTTGACCACGCCCGCAAACATAAAGCCGACAAGCGCGGCGGCGAATTTTCCAAAGAACAACTCGAAGAAGCGATCGTCGTCGTCTCGGACGAAAAGTCGTTCGAACTGCTTGCGCTCGACGACGCGCTCGAAACATTGGCAAAGGTTGACCCGCAAAAATCGCGGATCGTCGAACTCCGCTACTTCGGCGGTCTCTCGGTCGAAGAAACGGCGGAAGTTTTGGGCGTCAGCGAGATCACGGTCAAACGCCATTGGAAAATGGCGAAGGCGTGGCTTTACGGACAAATCTCAAGAAGTTAAGCGATTGCGGATTTGGGATTGCGGATCGCGGATTTAATGTTTTTTGATGGAAAATCCAAAATCCAAAATCTAAAATCCGAAATAAAAGATGTCCCCGGAACGATGGCAAAAAATCGAAGATGTTTTTCAAGCGGTCGTTGACCTTGCGCCCGAGGAACGTCTCGTGTATCTCACCGAAAATCACTCGGGCGATACCGATCTACTTTCCGAAATCGAGCGACTGATCGCCGATTATGAAAAAGCCGGAGATTTTATCGAATCGCCGGTTTGGACCGATAGTTTTATGCTTGGCGCGACCGCCCGCGAAGAGATCGGCGACGCGCTCGGCGACGAGATCAAAAAAGACAATCATTCGATGATCGGGCGGCGGCTCGGCGTTTATCTTTTGACGAAAGAGATCGGGCGCGGCGGAATGGGCGCGGTTTATTTAGCCGAACGCGCCGACGGTGAATTTCGCCAGCGCGTTGCCTTAAAGGTCATCAAACGCGGGATGGACACGGATTTTATCGTCCGCCGTTTTCGCAACGAACGGCAGATCCTCGCATCGTTAGATCATCCGAACATCGCGCGGCTGCTCGACGGCGGGACGACCGCCG
>JBBQOA010000165.1:0-8417 GCA_038330465.1 Pyrinomonadales bacterium | reverse complement strand
AAAACGAGTCGCCTTATTGTTTATTAAATGGATTTATTGTTGTAAAATTTTTGATGTTATGACATTAGACATTAATGAACAGGATCGAGACCTTTTGTTGGAAGTTTTAAAGGCGGCGCACTTGTCGCTGATTGACGAGGTGCATCATACGGACGCATTTGAATACAAGGAAATGCTCAGGCAGAAGCTTGAGCGGCTCAAAGAACTGGAGTCAAGAGTCGGGGCATCGCTCCCAACCAGCACGACGATTTAATTAACTTCAAACCCGTTTAAAAACATCGCGGCGAATCGGCTGAAACCATCGCGGCAACCATTAACTATTCATTTGAACAAAAGGCGATTCGATATGAATCGCTTTTTTTGTCTATTCAACGTTGATATCTAATGAGCCGTGTTGAATGGTCGTAATCCCAAAAACTATTTATCCGAGACAGTCGTTAAAAACGGACAGCCGAATCGCTCGAAATTCCCCGATCGAAGGTAAAAACGCCGATTTAACTTTTCGGGTTTTCCTGCGTCGATGGCTGTGCTTGTTTTACTCGCTGACCTTCGAGCCCATCAACGAAGCCTTGCGCCTGATCCTCAAAGTCGCCGAAAAAACAAATTAACTTCAACTCACAAAATAAATTGTCTCTGCTTCGGATCAATAGACCGCGATTAAATGTATTTACAAAACAAGCCACATCAATTAAAATTTAGCAGAGTCATTTAACTCTGTTCCCCTCCAAAGACATTTTCAAGCATTTGATTTTTTAATAGAATTCGCCAATTTACATGAGGATTACCGATTATGGAAAAATATGGATTTTACCCGGATTTGAGGCTTTTGCGGGGGAAATGTTTAATCGTTTTGCTGACTGCCATTTTGTTTGTCGGCGGTGGCGTTTCTGTCAACGCACAAGGAGATGAAAATTTTGAATCGTCCGCGCCAGTCCTTGTCAGCGAAGCGGATTCGGTGCGGGCTTTGACCGCCAATCCCGATAAATGGCGCGGCGTGCTGCCTGCAAAAGGCGCGGAATATTTTTCGCCGGGCGCGCGAATTGTCGTTTTTGTGACGAACATCGATCTGCCGAAAGATGAAGCCGCCAACGCTTTTCGCGCTTTTGCCGAAGATACCGGCGGCAAGCAGTTTCGCCTGACGGTTGAAAATATCGAGCCGCTTCGCAAGCAGAATTGGATCTACGCTTTGACGCTGCGGGTCACGGACGAAAACGGCTACAACGGACAACCATTGGAGGACAGCGGCGTTTTAATTCGCGTCACGTGGCGCGGCAACATCAGCAACCGCGTCCAGTTAGCTTTGGGCAAAGATGTTAAAAAATTCCCTGAATATCCAGAAATGGTGCCGACACCCGCGCCGACGATGCCTTTGGCGACGGTCAATAATTTTTCGACGATCGGCGACCGCGGACGATTTATGGAGCAAGCGGCATTTGGTCCGAGCAATGAATTGGATCTGCGTCTGCGCCGGATCGGTCTGCGCCGCTGGATCGAAGAACAATTCGGTAAATCTTACCCGACGATTCCCTATCCGAATTTCCCGCTCAAACCTTTTGACGGCGATGCGGGCTGTGGAGTTTACGGCACGAGTCCTGAAGTAAATCTTTGTCACCGCAATCATTACTGGGCTTACAACAACCAAAAATGGATGGTTCTCGAAGCGCTCTACGGCGACGATCAATTGCGGCGGCGCGTTTCGTGGGCGCTGCATCAGATCTGGGTCGTTTCACAATCGACCGTCTATCAGCAGCGCTGGCTGCAAGAATATATCGAGATTCTCGACCGCAATGCTTTGGGAAACTATCGCGATCTGATGGGTGAAATGACGCTCAGTCCGGCGATGGGCGAATATCTCGATATGGTTCGCTCAACGCGCCAGAATCCGAACGAGAATTACCCGCGCGAACTTTTGCAGCTTTTCAGCGTCGGATTATACAAGCTCAATCAGGACGGCACGCTCGCACTCGACGGTCAGGGAAACCGCATTCCGACTTACGATCAGGATCAGATCAATCAATTTACGAAAGTTTTTACGGGCTGGTCGCAGTGCAACAACGGAACTAATCCGGCGTGTTCGAATGCGGTCGTCGGCGCGCCGAACTTTATTGATCCGATGTATCTGACATTCCCGACTGATCACGATCAGACGGCGAAAACGCTGTTCAATTATCCGGGCGCGCCGAATCCGACGATTGCGGCTTGCACAAACTGCACGACGGATGCCGCACGCCGTATTTATGCGACCGATTCGCTCAATAAAACGCTCGACAATATCTTTAATCATCCGAATGTCGCACCGTTTGTCGGCAAACTTCTGATCCAGCATCTCGTCACGAGCGATCCGAGTCCGGCATATGTCGGGCGCGTCGCGGCGGCATTTAATAATAACGGCGCTGGTGTTCGCGGCGATCTGAAAGCCGTCATTCGGGCGGTTTTGCTTGACCCGGAAGCACGTGGCAGCCGAAAAACCGATCCGACCTACGGCAAATTGCGCGAACCTTTGCAGCATCTGACGAATTTCCTGCGGACTTTTAATGTTCGCGCCGGATATAACGGAACGACGGCGCCGCCCGCCGCGTGTCAAAACCGGAGCGACGGCGTTTTCGATTGGGTGACGCGCGACATGGGACAGGAAATTTGGGGACCGCCGACCGTCTTTAATTATTTTCCGCCCGATTATGTCGTGCCGGGAACCGACATTCTCGGACCCGAATTTGCGCTTGCCAACACGGGAACTTCATTTGCGCGAAATAATCAGCTTTTCTTTCTTTCGTTCGGCAATATCGGCTTTTCACCGGCGACCACCGCCGATCCTTATCCGTATGTTCCGTGCGGAACGCAGATCGATCTGACCGAACCGACCGCGTGGGCGGCGGCTGACCCGAGCGGCAACACTCTGATCGAAAATCTGAACATAAAGATGATGCACGGCACGATGAGCGAAGCGATGAAAACTAAAATCCGAACGGCGATAAACTTCAATGTGTCGGCTGATTCAAAGGCGAAACAAGCCATTTTCTTAGTGGCGACTTCGTCGCAATACCAAATTCAGAAATAGAGGTGAAAAACGATGCAGGAAAATAGAAGAGAATTTTTAAGAAAATCGGGTTGCACCCTGAGTATGTTGGCACTCGCGACGCAGGCGCGGCATTTCGGCTTGATGAGCGCGATGGCGCAAACCGTCAAAAACAAATCCGAATCCGATTCGAGCGTGCCGACCGATTACCGCGCGCTCGTTTGCATTCTGCTCTCGGGCGGCAACGACGGAAACAATTTGATCGTCCCGAATCATTCGGACGCAACCATCAGTAATTATTCGGTTTACGCCTCGTCACGCGCCGCCCAGGGGTTGGCGATCGCGCAAAATCAACTGCTGCCCGTCACCGTTCCGCGTCTCGGAAATCTGACTTACGGTCTGCATCCGAATTTGGGCGCGGTTCCGCAGCAAGGCGGCATCAATAACGGAATCCATGAGCTTTGGGCGCAGGGCAAATTGGCGGTCGTCGCGAATGCCGGAAACCTGATCCGTCCGATGTCCAAGACGCAGTATCAGCAAAATCCCGCGTGGCGACCTTTTCAGCTTTTCTCGCATTCGGATCAGAAACAGCAGCAGCAAACCTCGCGTGCCGATTCGCCGACGCCGATCGGTTGGGGCGGCAAGATCGCCGACCGGACAAACACCGCGAATAATCCAAACGGTCAAATTTCGATGATCACATCGATCGCCGGAACGCAGCTTTTCACGCTCGGGCAAACCACGACGCCGCTCGCGATCCGCGACGCGACCGTCCCGCTTAATGAAGCGCTGATTCTTTACAGCCGAACGTGCTGCAACGATCCTTTTTCAAATGCGCGCAATACCGCGCTGGCTGAACTGAGAACCGTCGATCTGGATTCTTCGCTCGTCGGCGCGACCAGCCACATTACCGATTTGGCGCAAACCGCGAGCACCGCGCTCAGCACGTTTCAGGAAGTCGCCGCGCCGTTTCCGAATACAAATCTCGGCAATCAACTAAAACAAGTCGCCCGCGTTATCAAAAAACGGAGTGATCTGAGTGTTAACCGGCAGGTTTTCTTTGTCGAACTCGGCGGATTCGACACGCACCAAAATCAGATCAACGGACAAAACAGTCAAAACGCTTTATTTGTTCAACTGAGTCAAGCAATGCGGGCGTTTTACGATGAAATGGGCGCGCAGGGCGTTCAAAATAATGTGACGACGTTCACGCTTTCGGATTTCGGTCGGACGATGAATCCGGCGGGCGCGGGCGGAAATGTCGGTTCGGATCACGCGTGGGGCAATCATATGTTCGTGATGGGCGGAGCGGTGATGGGCGGCAATATTTACGGCAGCACGCGCCCCGACGGGACGGGCAATGTTTTTCCGACCCTGCAGCTCGGCGGACCGGACGACATCGACACCGGATCAGCGCCGCGCGGTCGCTGGCTGCCGACAACGAGCGTCGAACAATACGCCGGCACGCTGGCGCGTTGGTACGGCTTAAATGACCCCGATCTGTCGGCGGTTTTTCCGAATATCGTCAATTTTCCGAATAATAATCTCGGGTTTATGATGCCGTAAATTTGAAGGAACAATGGACGCGTCTTAATCCGGCAATGACGCCTTAGATTTAAGATTTTATGAACAAGAAAAAGCTCAGAAACAAGAAAAAGCTTCTTCAGAGAATCGATAAAAAATATATCGGATTTCACGTTTATCGGTCGGTCAATGCCCAATTGCCGTTTGTTTTCTGGGAACGTTTGACGGATGAGCCTGTGCCGGACGGAAATTTTAGCGATACTGCTGCCGCCGTCGGCGAGCGTTATTTTTATAAATTGACGCAGGTCGAGGCGAACGGCAACGAAAGTGCGCCGTTTGCGCCGCAGGTAGCGTTTACCGATCACGCCGGAAATCAGTTTGAGCAAAATCCTTTGGTTGATTTTGCCGGTTACAATATGTATCGCTCGGCTGACAAAGACGTGCCGCTCGATCAATGGGAGAAACGTAATAAAGAGCCGATTCCGACGACCGAATACAAAGACGAAGGCGTCAAATCGGGCGAAATCTATTATTATTACGTCCGCGCCATTGATTCAAAAGGAACGGAAAGCGCGGCGGGCGAAATTATCCGCGTGATCCGCAAATAAGCACGAATTCGTAAAATCAATTATCATACAAGGACGAGCCATAACGCGCCCGTCTTTTTTATGTCGGACAATTTGCAAAAATACGAAGAAACAATCAATAAAATTTACCAGCGAACCAAAGAAGAGCTGTGGACGACCGAATTTGCGACGATTATTTTGCTTTTATTCGCGGTTTTATTTTTGACCTTGATTTCAAATCTCGTTTTTTTCTCATTCGGCAATTGGATCATCACTCTGCTCATTTACCTCGCAGAAATTGCCGCCCCGCTGACGGTGATTTATCTTCATCAGCAAAAAATTTACGACGCCGTCAGTGCCAAAGTCTCGGCGATGGACGCCGCCAATTCAGGTATTTATGCGGCTTACAAAGAATGGCGTTCATAAGTAAAGAATGGCGTTCATAAGTTAAAGAGCCCGCGCAATAGAGATCAAGAAAATTTCAGATCGTCAATAAAAAGTCTTCAATTTTAAAGGCTTTTTGTTGTAATATGAAGATGCTTTTTTTTTAATTGAACACATTTTTTTCCGAGGTTCTGATTATGTGTTGCGACGAGAACAATCTGCTTGATGATTACGATAGTGATTGCTATGAATTCGATATCATCGAAGAACAGGATTATGAGCACGAATTTTATGATCTTGACGTGGATGATTACTGGGCACGAGCCTGGGTAATCAATGACGAAGGTTTTTACCGTTCCGATTGCGATGTTTACAATGACCGCGAATATCGTGTTTACCCGACGCGTTATCGGCTCAAAGATTTTGTTTTTTCAAAGAGTTTGCGGCGAGTTCTGAACAAAAACCGCGATCTGACAACCGTCGTACGGGAATTTCGCCCGACCGAAGGAAAAGACGATCTGCTGACCGCTCACCGGCAAAACCGCTTTCAGAGCGAAAGCCCGCGCCACAGTTTGCGAAAAAGTTACGAATATCTCGAATATTCAGACATTGGTTTGATGGAAACCTGTGTTTTCAAAGGCGAAAAGCTGATCGCGTGCAGTATTTTCTTTGTCACCGAACGCTCGGTCATGAGCAGCATCGGTTTTTGGGACACCACCGAAATTTCGCGCAGTTTAGGGATTTTGACAGTTTTGCTCGAAATTCAATACGCGCTTAAAAACGGTAAAGAATTTTATTATCTCGGAGATCTCATCCGGCAAGACCCGAATTATCAATACAAAACACGTTTTCCCGCGCTAGAGCTCTGGGATTGGGATAACGAGTGTTGGGCGGATTACAAAACGGAGCGCGAACGAATTAATGTGATGTTCGATTACAAGTTCCGCTGTAAGGATGATCTTGATAAAGATCCCGAATTTACGGTTTCGTTGTTTAAAAATGCGACGCAAAACCATCCGGAGATCATCGCTTCCGCGCTGATCGGTTCGCGCGCGCGCGGCACCGAACGCGAAGATTCGGATTACGACCTGATAATTTTGACTGATAATGTTGATGTATTTTTTAATGATAACCGGTGGGCGAAACGTTTTCACCGCTGGCGCGAGTCGAAAACGGAAGAGTCTCCGCAGAGCAAAACGCTTCGTTCATTTTACAAAAACGGTGATGTCTTCGAGTTTAATTTCGTGCCGTCGTCGTGGGCACAAACTGCTCCGCTTAAAGAAGAAACGCGCCGCATCGTCGAAGACGGAATGAAAATACTTCACGACCCGAACGGCATTTTAGAGAAATTGCAAAAAACGGTGGCGTCCAAAAGTAAAAATAAGAAACGCTGTTAAAGTCAATGAAAATGGTTTGTTTTGAGATTCAAATTCTTTTTTGAAAAAAACTTTGACAACCGCGTTTGGTTTCAGGTAGTCTTGAAATTGGGAGGTGATAGAGAATGATAGAAAATTCAATCGATACACCGCCGGATAGTTTCAGCCGGTAAAACCGGTCTAAACATTCGGAAAGGTTATTATAAAAAACCGAGGAAGTTGATAATGCGGAAGTTGACGACAACGAAAATGTCGGTGGTATAAAGCAGTCATGCTCATTCCGGTAACTTTCAGTCTCAAAGGCTAACTTATCTGACCGAATCAACAATACAATTCAATAAAAAAAGGCGACTTGAGGAAAGTCGCCTTTTTTATTTGATTTACGAAATTTTTAGACAATTTACGCAAATCGACTGTCAGCAGACTATTTGCGTTGATTTTGACGCATCTTAAAGTGTCAAGTTTTCGGCAAAGCCAGCAATTCATTGAAAAACTTCGGCGTGGCACCATAATCGCTATGACCCTTTCGGGTAAAGGAGTTCTTATGAATATTAATAAATTGCAACGAAAAATCAGAGTAGCCGGCGTGGCTTTCTCTTTACTGTTTGGAATCGGAATTTTATCGGCGACCGCCACCAATGCGCAAAACCGCGATAATCGGCGCGACGATAATCAAAACAATCGCCAAAACGACCGCGACAAAAACGACCGCGATTATAATAACCAAAATAATAACGACCGCGATTATAACAACCGCAACAACCAAAACAATAGTATATTCCAACAGGCTTACCGCAACGGTCAGAGTCAGGGCAGAGAAGACGCCCGCGACGGACGCCGCGCCAATGCGCAAAGAGCCGCCGGACAAGCGATGAGACAGATGAATAACGGAAATAATTCGCGTTGGGGCAACAATCAGAGCAACTTCAGACAAGCTTATCGCGAAGCGTTTATTCGCGGCTACAACGACGGCTACAATCGCAACAATAACCGAAACGATAACCGGAACGATCGGAACCGACGAAACGGATACTAAAAATAATTCGCCGTTTTAGTGCAACCAAATGAAAAGCGCAATCTCATTCGAGACGGCGCTTTTTTATCGTTAAAAGTCGTCTAATTTTTCAAAATCGCTACCCGATTGGGTGGTGATTTTCGCTAAAATGTTGATTATGCTGATTTGATCAGGCAAAAGCCCTAAAATTCAAGGTCAACTTTTATGAATAAAAATGTTTATCAGATGAATCAAAATGCGGATCGACCGCCGCTGCGAATTTGTTTCAAATGCAAATTTGAAGGAACCACGGAAGCACAAAAATGTCCGCGCTGCGACAGACCTTTATTTACCGAGCGAAATATTCGCGTGCGCGGAATTTTGATGACGGTTCTCGGTTTGTTTCTGAGCGGTTTTATGTCGGTCATCACTTTTTTCGTGACGGGTTTGCTTGTTTCAGCCGCCAAAAAGCCCCAGACAAACGCTCGTTTAAATCAAGAACCGCAGCTTTTTGTGTTGATTTACATAATCTTCGGCGGCGTCATCGCGATGGGCGT
>JBBQOA010000164.1:0-8436 GCA_038330465.1 Pyrinomonadales bacterium | reverse complement strand
CGGCAAGCATTTCGCCCAAATTTGCCGTGCCCGCAAATTCGTCGAGCATTTCCAAATGCGTCGAAGCATTAAAGAGCGTCGCCTGTTCGCCCTGCCCGTGAATATCGACGAGAAACGCGCCGATCTTGCGCAAAAAGGCTTGCGTGACGAGTTGATTATTGACAAAAATGCGGTTCTTGCCCGACATCGAAAGCTCGCGCCGAACGATCAGATCGAGCTCGGCGGCGTCCTCGAGTTCGATCCCGCTTTCATAAAAAGTTTCGTAGAGATCGGCATCGGCGCTGACGGTAAAAAGTCCTTCGATCTGCGCCCGCGTCGTGCCTTCTTTGATCAGATCCGACGACACGCGCTCGCCCGTCAGCGCGCCCAAACTATCGACGATGATCGATTTTCCCGAACCCGTCTCGCCCGTCAAAAGATTGAGCCCCGCCGCGAATTCAATTTCGAGTTCATCGATCAGCGCAATGTTTTTGATTTTCAGCAGAGAAAGCATATTCCGATTTTAGATTTTGGATTTTAGATTTACGAATGTAAAGCCAACTTATCAATTGATGGCGGTTTTATTCCTCAAAACTTCAAAAATCGGTTTCGATTGTTTTAGACGCTTAAATTTCAGTTTTTTTTTTGTAAAAGTCCTTCGCCTTTATACCATTTTCCCAGGCTGAAAATGGCGTCGGGCGGAATGGCGGTTTCGAGATTCGGCGTTTTCCAATCGATTTGGCGCGATTTTTTGTAAAAAAGAAATTCACCTGCTCCACCGACCTTTAATTTACCGAAGCGCGGGACGAGATAGAAATCCGACGCGTCGTATTCTTCCAAACCCGTCAGATTCGGCAAACCGCCGATGTCGCGGACATAGGTCGGCGCGATCAGTTCGGCGCGGCGGCGTTCGAGATTGACGGCGACATCGGACGAAAAAGGCGTGATCGTCGGTTCGGCGTAATTGACGATGGTTGCTTTACGAAAGATGAAATGAACGATGTTGCCCGAACCGTTGAGCGGCAAAAGATCGTAATTGATCGGGCTCAGACGTTGTTCGGTGCCGTCGGTGATCGACTGCAAAGCGGCGATAAAAGCAACAAAATTCATTTTCACGAGAAACATCTCGTCCTTGCCGGAAAGCGCGCCGGTTTCGATCAAAATGACGGGCGTGCCCCACGCCGAAAAATTATCGCCGAACGCAAGCGCGTTATAATCTTCGTCGTAGCGTCCGATATAACCGCCGATGAATTGATTCAAGGCAAGCACCATCGCTGCGATAACTCGTTTGCTGCGCTCGTTTCCGGTATTCGTTGTACCGTTCGGACTACCCGAAACGGCGAGAAACGAGATCGCCGCCTGCCGCGTCGAGTTTCCGGCGGTCGTCAATTCCTGCTGATTATGGAGATTAAAACCGAGGTGCGGCGTCCATTCGTCGCGCAGTTTTTTGAGGAGCTGCGCTTCGGGCGTTTTCAGATTGGTCGCGTCGCGGTTGATGTCGATGCCTTGCAGGTTGCGGCGTTGATAAAGTTCCGCGCCGTCCGGATTGAGCATCGGGACGGCGCGGATCGTAAAGGTTTCGGCAAACTTTTTGACCCATTTTTTATCGCCGTTTTTCTGCAAATACGCAAACATATCGATCAGCGCACTCGTCGCCGTCGGTTCGTCGCCGTGCATCTGCGACCAGAGAAAAACGCGCGTCGCGCCGGTGCCCCATTCGATTTGATAGATTTCGCGGTCGCCGAAGCTGCGCCCGACTTCCTCGACCTTGAGTCCCATTTCCTTGAGCTCGGCGAGATATTTCTGCAGATCTTTATGACGGACGTTTGACGGCAGAATGTTTGAAAGATGGTGTTTGTCCCAAATGTCGGCAAAATCTTTTGCCGACTGCGCTTGTGTTTCGATGTTCATCAGTAAAATAAAAAGCGTTGCGAACAGAAGCAGAACTTTTTGCATATCAATAAGATAAACCGATTTGCTAGTTTCTATCAACCTTTTTTTTGACAAATTTAGCAAGAAAATAAAAACCGAAAATAAAAATTGATAAAGCCCAAAAGCTTTGCTGATCGATCAGATCTGCCGCGATCAAACTTTTTGCCGCCAAAAAAGAAAAACCGATCAAGCCGAACGCCCAACCGACAGCCGCCGCCAAAAAGGCAAATAAACATCGCCAAAAATCAATTCGCAACATTCCCGCCGCAAAATATGTCGGCACCCGAAAGCCCAAAAGATTGCGGTTCCAAAAGACGGCTTGCACGCGGTTGTTCTTTATTCGGTCGGAAAGATTGTCGATCGCCGTTTGGCTGATAAACCATTTGAACAGAGAGCTTTGTAAAATTCTTTGCCTGTAAAATCTGCCGAGCAATAAAACAAAAAAGATCGCCGCGAAACATCCGAAAAGACAGGCAATCACCGCAAATGTAAAACCGAACCAACCCTCAGCGGCAAAGATTCCGGCAAGCAGAAAAGCGAGATCTTCGCCGAGAAAAGTAAGAATCAAGAACAATAGAAAGAACACGAAAACGGTGGCGCCTTTTGCCTCAATGATCTTTGGCGCGAACGGTTTTTGCGCTGCGGCGATTCTTTCAGCGTCGGCATTTGCCCGCGTTTTGGCGGTGCCGTTTTCCGTTCTTTGCCAGAAATCCGGCAAGCGCTGCGAGATCTTTTCGGGACGCATAAAAACGTAAAAATGATTGTCGGCGAGTTCGACGAATTCGCTCTGCGGAACGAGCCGGGCGTGTTCGCGGGCAGCTTCGATCGGCACGAGCGGGTCGAAGCTGCCGTGCGTGATCAAAACCGGCACGTCCGTTTTTTGCAGATCGGCGCGCAGCGGTCGCTGATCGGTATCGTAAAAATTTCGCGCATATGAAAGCATTCCGTCAAACATTCCGAAATGCGGCGTCAGTTCCTGCAAGGCGTAAAGCGCGGCGAGCTGCGCGGCGTGAACCACGTGATTTAAATAATAATTGCCGAAAAGTTCATCTTCCTGGACGCCGATCGACGAAACCAACGCGATCGACGCGACGCGGTTCGCCGCGATTTTTTCCAGTTCCAAAACCACGCCGCCGCCCATACTGAAACCGACGAGATGCGCCTTTTCGATCTTTAATTGATCAAGCAGTTCGAGAACATATCGGGCGTGCGCGAGCACCGAATAATCGGGAATATTTTTTTCGGAATCGCCGAATCCCGGCAGATCGACCGCGATGATCCGACGGTTTTTAAGCAGTTTCGTCAAGCCGTCAAAAGCTTCGGCGTCGCCCGGGCTGCCGTGGATCAAAAGGACGGGAAGCGTTCCGGTTTGATTTTCGGGAAGCGTTTCTTTGTAAGCAAAACGGATCTTGTCAGGTTTGGCACCGTCGATGGTTTGAACGAAAATGATCTTTTTGTCGTCCGAGATCGGTTTTTCGGTCTGCGCGTGCCGGTAAAAAGTTGACCAGATCAACAGCAGAATATAAATGGCAGCAAGCCAAAATCGCTTGTAAAAATAAAACGGCTTTTTTGAATGCAAATTTTTGCTCAACAGAAAATTTTTTGACTCCGCAAATATTCTACGCGATTTTCCAAAAGCGGTTTCAAATAAAAAAGCGAGCATAAAAACTCGCTTTTTAAATAATTTTGGTGGCTGGAGAGTGACTTGAACACTCGACCTCGGGGTTATGAATCCCGCGCTCTAACCAGCTGAGCTACCCAGCCACGAATTATTGATTATAGTTCTAACGGCGAAAAAATCAAGCGAATTTTGGCGAAAATCGGTTTCAATCGTATCATATAAGAAAAGCCGAAAGCGCCGACATTGGAAATCGAACCGAGATTTCGGATCCTTTCAAAAATCTATAACTTTACACTAAATCAATTTTGCGGCGGCGCGGGTGAAATAAATTATGGGTGTTGTACAGCGAAAATTATCAAAGACCTTTACCAACTTTTTCGATTCCGAAAAATCGAGCGGCATTCTGCTGATTATTTGCACGATCATTTCATTGCTGATAACCAATTCGATGCTGGGCGCAAATTATTTAACTTTGTGGCAGCTGAAAGTCGGCGGTTTAAGCATTGAACATTGGGTCAACGACGGACTGATGGCAATTTTCTTTTTGCTGATCGGGCTCGAACTCAAACGCGAGCTGCAAGTCGGCGAATTGTCGGAAATCAAAAACGCGCTGCTTCCGATTTTTGCGGCGATCGGCGGAATCGCCGTGCCGGCACTGATTCATTATATTTTTAACGGCGGAACTAGTGCGCAAAGCGGAATGGGAATTCCGATGGCGACCGACATCGCGTTTGCGCTCGGTGTTCTCGCGCTTTTGGGAAACCGTGTGCCCGCCTCGCTGAAAGTCTTTTTAACGGCGCTCGCCGTGATCGACGATCTGGGCGCGATCATCGTGATCGCCGTTTTTTACACGGCACAACTTTCGACCGCGTATCTTTTCGGAGCAATTGTCGTTCTCGGCATTTTGTTCCTGATCAAAAAAATCGGCGTCAGATCGTTTACTCCGTATCTGCTCGGCGGCGTTTTGCTCTGGTTTCTGATGTTGAAATCGGGCGTTCACGCGACCATTGCCGGAGTTTTATTCGCCTTTACGATTCCATTTGCCGTCAAGCAGGACGACGAAGAATCGCTCTCGTACAAACTCGAAAATTTTCTCCACAAACCAGCCGCCTTTGTGATTCTGCCGATCTTCGCGCTCTGCAATACGGGAATTCTGATCGGCGCGGATGCTTTTCAAAGTTTGACGACGGCGAATAGCGCGGGAATTATCGCGGGACTTTTGTTCGGCAAACCGTTCGGCATCACGCTCGTGAGTTTTGTTGTCGTAAGTCTGGGAATTTGCCGTCTGCCGCTCGATTTGAATTGGAAACACGTTTTCGGCGCCGGAATTTTGGGCGGCATCGGTTTTACAATGTCGATCTTTATTACAAATTTGGCTTTTGCCGGACAATCAGGCATTATCAACGCCTCGAAAATGGCGATTCTGCTGGCTTCTTTAATGGCGGGAATCATTGGCTTTCTTTGGCTTAAATTTCTCGGTAAACCTGAAGATACAGACGAGGACATAGATGCGATGGATTTCGAAGAAATGGATGCGATGGATTTTGATATAACGGAGTTATAATTTTTCGGAAACTCTGAAAATAAGGAAATTAAGCTATGTCAGTGATTAAAAAAACCAGACGACTTTTACGTTTTGTTGTTTCTTTACAAAGCGGCACCGATGCGGAAAGCACGATCGAAGAAATTACCAAAAACGTCTCTCTGCGCGGTGTCAATGTCTGGATGCTCGTCTGTTCGGCGATTCTTGCTTCGGTCGGATTGGATATTAATTCGACGGCGGTGATTATCGGCGCGATGCTTATTTCGCCGCTGATGTCGCCGATCTTAGGCGTTGGTTTGGGCGTTGCCATTCAAGACCGAAAACTTCTCAATAACTCGCTCAAAAATTTAGCCTTGGCGACCTTTATTTCGCTGTCGACGAGTTTTTTATATTTTCTGATCTCGCCTTTGGGTGAAGCGACACCGGAAATAACCGCCCGCACAACGCCGACGATTTTGGATGTCGGCGTCGCATTTTTCGGTGGAATTGCGGGCATCGCCGCCGGTTCGCGAAGAGATAAAACAAACGCACTGCCGGGCGTCGCGATCGCGACCGCTTTGATGCCGCCGATCTGTGTTGCCGGATTCGGTTTGGCAAAAATGAGTTCGGCGGTTTTTCTCGGCGCGTTTTATCTGTTTTTTATCAACGCCGTTTTCATCGCGTTTGCGACTTATCTGATCTCGATCTTTCTTCATTTTCCGAAAAAAGAACAGATCGACGAAGAGCATCGAGTGATCGTCCGCCGCTTGATCATCGTTTTTGTTATTTTGGTGATCGTCCCGAGCGGATTGGTTTTTTACAATGTTTTGAGCAATTTGCGGTTCAATCAGGGCGTTAAGAGTTTTGTCAATACGGAAATCAGACGCGATGATCGCCAGCCTGTCCAATTCGAGGTGGTTAATTCAACCGTACCGCGAACTTTGAAGGTTTATACGGTCGGGAAAGCGGTCAGTGATGAAGAAAAAAAAGCGCTGAAGCTGGCGCTCTCGAATTACGGGATCGGCGATTTGAAACTTAATATCGTTCAATTAAATGTTTCGCCCGACGAATTTGCGCGGCTTACTTCCGATGTCGAATCCAATCTCAGCGACAAGGTCAAACTACTGCAAAGTGTGGGAGAAGAAAGAAAAAAAGATGTCGAAGCCTTGCAGAATGAAATCAAGGTCTTGCAGGAAAACTCCGCGCCCGATAAACTTTTTTTGATTGATATCAGAAGACTTTTTCCCGAAATTCTTAGTATAAAATGGCAAGAGCCGACAACAGATAACAGCAATACGACATCAAAACCGGGCAGAATCCTGGTGGTCGAGTTTCAAAATGATGTGACAGAGGCGGCTAAAAAAACGATCGACACCAAGATTTTGCGGATTGCCCAGTCGCGGCTCCGCGATGATGCGTTCCAAATTGTCGAGCAAAAATCCGCGCCGCCGGCAGCCGTTGAAGGAGATGTGAACAATGCAGGTACAGGTCAATAAATTTTTTTTCGGGCTATTTTTATTTTGCGGTTTGGCAATCATTTTCGCCGCGCCGGTCAAGGCGCAGAAAACTTTGCCCTTGCGAAACATTACGATCATCTGCGAGCCGAACGCGGCGGTTTGGATCGACGATGTAAATTACGGCAAAACCGACGCAAACGGTAAGCTCGCGCTCAAAACTTTCCCGACCGGAGTGCATAAACTTCGTGTTCGCGCAAGCGGTTTCAAGGAAATCACGCAAAGTCTGCTGCCAACCCAAAAAGGCGATTTGAAAGTTTCACTTGTCAAAACGACGGATCAAGCCGAACTCTACTTTCAGCAGGCTGCCGCCGAATCGGACAAAATGAAAGCCGCCGAACTCTACGAAAAAGCGATCAAACTGCGCCCGAAATTTGCCGAAGCAGAACTTGAAAGAGCGCGTGTTTTGTTAGATTTAGGCGACACGGCGGGCGCGCTCAAAGCGATCGCGGCGGCACGTAAAGTGCGGCTCGGATACGCCGAAGCTTCCGCCGTCGAAGGCAGAATTTACAAGGCAGACGATCAAGAAGACAAGGCGATCGCTTCGTTCAAACGCGCCGTCACGGAAGGCAAAGGCGTGCAGCCCGAAGCCTTGACCGGATTAGGATTGCTTTACCGCGAGCGCGCCGAAAATTCTGTCGCCGCGAATGATTTTAAAGCGGAAAAAGAAAATTATCTGCTTGCCGCAACTGAACTCAAAAAAGCCGCCGCGCAGCTCGCCGGCGCGCCCGATGCAACGACGATCTATCAATTGCTCGGCGACAGTTACGAACGCGCGAAAATGTATCAGGAAGCGATCAAGGTTTATCGGGAATTTCTAAGTTTGTTTCCCGATGTTGACGAAGCCGAAACTTTCCGCTCGTTTATCGTCCAACTGCAAAAGCGGATCAAAGCCGAGCAGTAAGATTTTTCAAAACATCGTGTTATCGTTTGCGGACGTTTCGGGAATTTCCTGCAAAACGTCCCAATGTTCGACGATCTTGCCGTTTTCGTCAAAGCGGAAAATATCGATTCCCGCCCAATCGCCTGCGCCTTGCCAAGTTTGAGAACAATGCAGCACGACATAGTTTCCTTCGGCAATCACGCGTTTGAATTCGACGTGTTTGACCGGAAATCTGCGCGCCATTCGCTCGAAATATTCGATAAACGCCGCTTTGCCGTCGGCAACCAGCGGATTGTGCTGAATATAAACGTCGCCGACATATTTTTCGACGGCTTCGCGCGGTTTGCATTGATTGAACATCAAATCATAAAAGGCGAGCGCATTTTGTTTATTTTGTTCAGTTTGCGTCATAAATTCAACCGATTTGCACCGAGAGCATCGAAATCGAACCGCCGTCGAAACCTTCGACCGGAAAACTCACCTTTTCGCCTTCGCGCTGCAGCGCCAAAATATAGATCAGCGGCAAGAAATGTTCGGGCGTCGGCGCGGAAAGCAGCGCGTCTTTTCCCAAAAGTTCGTAATCGATGAGCGGTTCGTGATCGCCGCTGAGGATCATTTCACGCGCCGCCGTTTCAAACCGCAACGCCCAATCGAGCGGTTCGGGCGAATGCGCGCCCCACGAATAAGCGTGGAGATTATGCACGAGATTGCCGCTTCCGATGATTAAAATATCTTCATCGCGAAGGGGCGCAAGGCGGCGGGCGATTCCGTAATGAAATTCGGCAGGCTGCGTTTCGTCAATGCTTAATTGAACGATGGGAATGTTTGCTTCGGGAAAAACGTGGCACAAAACCGACCACGCGCCGTGATCCAAACCCCACCGCGAATCGCTTCTAACTTCGGTCGGCGCAAGCAGTTCCGCGACGCGATCGGCTAGTTCGGGCGCGCCCGGCGCCGGATATTGAACTTCAAAAAGCTTTTGGGG
>JBBQOA010000163.1:0-8441 GCA_038330465.1 Pyrinomonadales bacterium | reverse complement strand
ACGAAGAAATCCAAATTCCGAAATCCGAAATCCAAAATCGGCGTGATTTTTTTGAAATCACGACCGAACCTTTGAACGTCGGCGAAATTGCGCGGCGCGTTGTTCCGGCAAACTGCGGCGCAATCGTCACGCTCGACGGTTTCGTGCGGCAATTTACAAGCGGGCGCGAAACCGAATATCTCGTTTATGAAGCTTATCAGCCGATGGCTTTGAAAGAGATGGAAAAACTCGTCAATCAGGCGCGTGAGCAATTTGCCATCGAAAATGTCGGCATCGTCCATCGTTTGGGAAGATTGGAGATCGGCGAAACAAGCGTCGTTATTTCGGTCGCCGCGCCGCACCGCCGCGCCGCTTTTGAAGCGTGCGAATGGTTAATTAAAGAACTCAAACGGACCGTACCGATCTGGAAAAAAGAAGTTTACCGGGACGGCGAAACGTGGATCGAAGGCGAGATAAGTGCCGCTTGAAAAATTTATTTGATTAGAAGTTAAATCTCCCGTTTTTCGCTTGCCAAAGCCTTTTCTTCTAGCATAACATCCTAGATTGATTTCACGACTATTTTTTTAACAACAACATTGTCATTTGAAGGATCGAAATCTGTCTTTCAGCTGATATTTTATCAACCAAAGAGGTATCTATGATTCGGAAATTTTTACCGTTTTTGATAGTAATTCTAATGCTCGCGATGAGTGCTTTTGCGCAATCGCAGGCGACAACCGGAAACATCGAAGGTCGCGTGCTTGACCCGAACGGCGCGGTCGTCCCGAATGTCAATGTTTCAGTGACCAACAAAGACACGGGTTTTGGCAAAACTGCCATCGCTGACGCCGACGGTGGTTTTGTCTTTGTGCTTTTGCCGCCCGGAAAATACAAGGTCGAAGCAAAAGTGCAAGGATTTAATTTGACGACTTACGACAATGTCACCGTGACGGTCGGCGGAAAAACGTCGCTTGAAATCGCTTTGACCGTTGGCACATCAACGAATGTCGTTGACGTGCAAGCCGAAGGCGCGGCGGTTGAAACGACGCGGACTTCGATCTCTTCGACGGTTGACGAACGGCGCGTTCTCAATCTGCCGACCAACGGACGTAATTTTTTAGACTTTGCGACGCTGACGCCCGGCGTCGTTCGCGACCCGACCCGCAGTGGTGATCTATCCGTCGGCGGGCAAAAGGGAACGTTCAACAGCATTCAGATCGACGGCACGAGTTCGGACAACACTTTCTTCGGGCAATCTTCGGGACGGATCGGTTCGGGACGCGCGCCGTCGCAGTTCTCGATCGATACTGTCAAAGAATTTCAGGTCAACCAAAACGGCTTTTCGGCGGAATTCGGACGCGCCGCCGGGGCGGTTATCAACGTCGTCACAAAATCGGGAACGAATCGTTTTACGGGAAGCGCTTTCGAATATTTCCGCGACGAATCGCTCAATGCGCGAAGTCCCGTTTTAGTCGCCGCCGGACGCTCGCGACCCGCCGGACAGATCAATCAATTCGGCGGAACTTTCGGCGGTCCGATCAAGAAGGACAAAGTCTTTTTCTTCGGCGCGTATGAAGGTCAACGCTCGAATTTGCCGAATCCGGTGGTCGTCCGTTCGCTGCCGTTTGCGCCCGTCAGCATTCAAACACTGCTCGGACCAAAAGTCGCGTCTTACAATATCGACCGCAAACAAGACACGTTTTTGGGCAAGGTCGATTTCAACATCAACGAAAAAAATCAGGTTTGGGTGCGTTTTAACCAGCAGAATTTTACCGGAACGAATCTCGAAAATTCCGGCACCTTGTCAGCGGAAGAACACACCGGCAACAGCAATGTCAAAACATCGGCGCTGACGACGCAGTGGACGCATACGCTGACGCCGAACTGGATCAACGAATTTCGCTTCCAGTTTTCACGCGACAGGGAACCGGGGTTGGCAAATTCCGACGCGCCCGAAGTTTCGGTGACGGCAAACGCGGGCGGCATCAACGACGGAACTTTCAGCTTCGGTCGCAATAATTTCAGCCCGCGTGAAACGACCATTACGCGCTACCAATTTATCAATAATCAAACTTTCCTGACGGGAAATCACACGATCAAATACGGCACGGATCTGCTGTTCGACAGAATTTTCAACTTTTTCCCGGGACTTTTCAGCGGTTCCTACACTTTTACAAGTTATGCGACACTCGCAGCGGGCACTCCTTCGCGCTATCGCCAGAGCTTTGCGGGCGCGGGCACGACCGGCGGCACGACCAAACCGAACAATTCGGAATACGGATTTTTCGTCCAGGACGATTGGCGCGTTTCGCCGAAAGTGACGCTTAATATCGGTCTCCGCTACGATTATCAAGCGATCGCCAAACCGCCGATTCAGAATCCGAACGCCGCGCTGCTCGCCGCCGGATTCGACACGGGTTTTCAGCCGAAGGACAAAAACAACTTGGCGCCGCGTTTCGGCGTCAGCTATGCCTTTAACGAGAAAACGGTTTTGCGCGGCGGCTACGGAATCTTTTTCGCCCGCACGACGGCGATTATGACCGGCACGGCGCATTCGCAAAACGGCATTCAGGTCATCGCGATCGATATTAACTGCACGACCGCTCCGGCGGGGACGTGCCCGACCTATCCGAATGTTTTCGCGAGCGTTCCGACGAATGTTAATGCGGTCACGCCGAATCTTTATTTATTCGACAAAAACTACAAACAGCCGTTCACGCATCAGGCGCGCCTTCAATTCGAACGCGAAATTTTTCCGAATACGACATTTTCGGTGCAATACACACTGTTTCGCGGACAGGATCTGTCGCGGACGCGCAACGCCAATTTGAGCGCGCCGGTCGCCACCGCTGCCGCAACACCGTCAGGTGATTCGTTTACGTTTCAAAGATTTTCGAATCCGCGTCCGATCGCGGTTTTTCAGCGCATCAGCCTCTTTGAAAGCACCGCGAAATCCTTCTATCAAGGCTTGACGTTCGAACTCAACCGCCGACTCGCAAACCGCTGGCAGTTTAATATGAACTACACGCTGTCGAAGGCGAAAGACGATAAGCCGGATCAAACTTCGGTCGTTCCGGGCGGCGGCGACGATGCGAAGATCGCCGAAAATCAATTCGATCTGTCGGGCGAATACGGACGCTCGGATTTGGACGTGCGGCATCGCTTTATTTTCAGTCCGGTTTATGAAACGGGAACTTTTAAATACAGCGAAAACAAAATCGTCCGTGCGCTTTTGAGCGATTATATTTTGACGGGAATTTTCACGGCGCAATCGGGCTTGGCTTATTCCGCGCTGGTTTCGGGCGACCCGAACGGTGACGGAATCACTTCGACCGACCGCGTGCCGGGCACGAAACGCAATCAGTATTCGACGCCGGCGACGTGGATCGTTGATCTGCGCGTTGGTCGAATCATTCGTTTCGGCGAAAAATACCGGCTCTCGCTTTTTGCCGAAGGCTTCAACCTTTTCAACCGTTCGAATGTTCAAAACGTCAACAATACGCTTTATGCTTTTAGTGCGGCGAATGCGACTTTGCCAAACCGCCTGTCGGCTGCCGCGACGAACTTCGGCACAGCGCGAACATTTATTTCGGGTTCGCCGTCGTTTACTTTCAATTCAAGCTACAACCGTGAATTCCAACTCGGCATCAGGTTCGATTTTTAGGTTTTGGGCGAATTGACGCGAAAAGCGCGAAGGACACAAAGAATTTATTTTTCATTGTGTCCTTCGCGCTTTTTGCCGTGAAATTTTTTATTCGAATTGCTGACGCGCCTTGCGCAGCGTTTCGTCGAAATGATTCTCTAAATCGGCATTGACGCCGCGCAGTCCGGCAACGACGCGTTCGCCCCAATCGATATATTCGAGGCGGCGTTCTCTCGACCAACCGGCGGGCGGAGTATTGGTCACATCGGCGATATTGCTGGTTTTATCGGCGAGCTTGATCTGTTTGGCACTGTCCGAGAGATGCGGCGCGTGTTCGATCTGTTTTAATTTTCTTTCGGCTTTCGGCAAAGATTTATCGTCCGTCACTTCCAAAACATAGCCCGCGACTGCAGCGCCGAAAAGTTCGGTCAATTCTTCTTTGGTCGTTTCCGTATCTTCGACCGTGTCGTGCAAAATGGCGGCGATCAAAATGTCGAAGTCGGTGACCTTGCCGATATTTGCCAGCAAATTCGCGACTTCCAGCGGATGATTGACATACGGTTCGCCGTCGTCGCCCTTGCGTTTTTGATACCGATGCTTTTTCGCGGCAAAACTCGCGGCTTGCAAAAGGTTTGACAGATTGTTCATAAGACAGATGTCAGATGTCAGATGTCAGATATTGGTTCAAACCGACATCTGACATCTGACATCCGGGAACTTATTTCACCACTTCGATCGCGAGTGTTTGCTGTCCCGAAATAACAAATTCGGCGGGCGCGATCATTTGTTCGGAAACGATCGATTGAATGGTCGGTTTGAAACCGCCGACGGTTCGGTCGTTGTTCATCGTCGCGAGCATCGACGGCGGCAGATTCGGCATTTCGTTGACGCCGATGACCGCGCCGCTCGTCGTCCGAAATGTTTGCACATAAAGCCGGTCGGCTTTTTTGACGCGGTTGATGGTGTTGACAAGCTCGCTCAGATCCTTCGGCACGAATTGCTGGATCACCGAAGCTTGCTGAATCACGCCGCCGTCGCCGACAAGGATCGAGAGGGCGCCGCTCGGCGTATCGGCAGGAATCGTGACGGGAATCTTCTGGACGAAGATCTTGCCCGAATCGGTCCGCGCAAAGGCTTGCACCTCGATCGTTTCGCCGGCTTTGACGCGGGTTTTGTCAACCGCGACGCGTTCGAGTGTCGCCGATTTGGTGCCGTCGTTTGAAACCGCGTTGATCGTAATTCCGCTGATCTCGAGATCGTCAAAGTTGCTTCTGAGCAGCGTATTGACGGGCAGCGCGATCGAAAGCGCGGCGTATTGCGAGGCTTGTCCGCCGCCGAACCGATTCTCGATCTTGACCGACGGCTGACCTTTGATCCGGATCTCGCCGTTCATTTCGATCGTCGCGTCGCCGATTCCGCGTTCGTTGGCGACGAGCGAATTATAGATCGTGATATTGAGCAGCAGCGGCGTCAGAAAATCGTCTTTGGCGACTTCGAAATTCAATGTTTGCGTTTGTCCGCGGCTCGTTTCGAGGTTGATCTGAACCGGAATCATTTTTGGCGCCTGACCGAGCCGCCCGAAGACACCGGTCGCGCGATCCTGCGTCATACTGCCGACCATCGCGTCCGGCACGGCGAGCTTGAACGAATTGTTGAGATTCGGAATGACCGTCACAACGTGCGATTCCGACATCGGCAGATCAGAGATTCCGAGACTCAAGAACGGATGCCCGAAAGCGTAGATCTTTTCGCCATCGCGGTAAGTAACGGTGCCCGCCGCCGCGAGCGAGTAATCGCCGCGCGTCAATTGCATCGAAACCGAATCGCCGCCGACAAGCGTTGTTTCATCGGCTTTTTTGAGCGGCGTGATCCGCGCCGCGCCGCTGATGCCGGCAACCGGCAGCAACCCGACGGACATTAATTGCGGCGCGAATAAATTAAGCACGTCCGCCGAAATTCCGTTGAACGAAACTGGCGTCGCGATCGGCTGAAATGATTGTCCGGCGATCTGGGCGAGCGGCGAATTGGCGCTGACGCCCGAAAGTATCGAATTTGAAACGATCGCGCCGCGCGGCAGTTCGAGTTTCCAAGAGGTCGAAGCGAGTTCGGCAAACGAAACGGCGCGCGGTTCTTTGGCGCGGGTTTTATTGTTCTGGTTCTGTTCGAAAATGGCGAGCATCTGTTCGATCGGCGTGATGCCGCAGATCGGTTCTTTCGAGAACGGAAAACTATAAGAAATTGCCCCGACGAGCTTGCCGTCGATATAAACGGGCGAACCCGACATCCCCGCGAAAACGGAAGTTCGATCAGCACCGCCGCCTGATAGACGTCCGACGATCATATCTTGTTTCGGTCCGATCGCGCCCGGCACGACGCCTAAGATCTCGACGTTGAATTCCTCCGCTTCATAACCCCGAAAGACTGTCCGCGCGGTTCCGCGCATTCCTTCTTTAAGCTCGGAAAGCGGGAAAAAATTGTTGTTTGGTGAAACGCGCTTGTCGGTTTTTTTGACATTTTCGGCTTGGGTTTGCGCGGATGCCAATAAACACAGGGAGAAAACTATCAGAAGGACTGCAAAAAATTTTATTTTCATCGGTTAAAACTCTTCCTTTATCTCTGCCGAATATGGTAACATTTATGTCAGCATACCAAAAGTCTTTTTTTCAAGGACTAAACTTAAGACACGCTAGAGAGCTTTCAAGTTGCATTTTCTTTCCAAATTTAATCGATGAAAACCGCCGTGAAGCGGAGATGCAGAGTTTTTTTAAGAATGAAATTACCGATGACAAATTAATATGAATAAAAGAGCTTGGTATGCCAAATCTTTTCAGGTAGTTTTTATTTCTCGATTGCGTCTCCGCGTTTCGGCGGTCAAAAACATTTTCTTATGGCAGTAACCAAACGTCTTTTTAAGAGTTTTTCGCGGCTTTTGCTTCCAATTGTTCTGTTGCTGGTCGGGGCGTTGATCGCGTCTTCGATCTTTCTGGCGCAGAAAGCGTCATTTGCTCCGAAGGCGCGCTATCTTGTGACGCCCGAAAAATACGGTCAGCTGAGTTCGCGCGGCGCCCAGATCACGGACGAAACGTGGCAAAATATGGACGGCTCGACCGCCCGCGGCTGGCTTCTCAGAGGTTCGCCCGGCGCTCCGGCGGTGATCTTGCTGCACGCTTACGGCGCCGACCGTTCCTACGTTTTGAATCTCGGCGTGAAATTGAACGAAGCGACGGATTTCACGGTTCTGATGTCCGACCAGCGCGGACACGGCGATACGCCGCACGTCAAAGCGACATCTTTCGGCGGCTGCGAAACCGAAGACGCGCTTGCCGCGATAAAATTTCTGCGCAGTCTGAAACTCGATGGGCAAACCGTGCTGGTCGGACCGAATATCGGCATTTACGGGACGGAAATGGGCGCATTGACGGCTGTTTTTGCTGCCGGAAAAGATGAAAGTATAAAATCGCTGGTGCTTGATTCGGCTCCGAACAGTTCGGACGATCTGCTCGCGCGGGCGACCGTCAAACGCTATCCGTTCGCCAGTTTTATCACCGCCCGGGTCGCGCAGCTCGGCACTTATCTTTATTATTACGACGGCTGTTACCGCCGCGATTCGGCTTGTGAAACCGCCAAAAATCTGAACAATCGCCAGGTCTTGCTGCTTGCCGGAGCCGACGCGCCCGAATTCCAAATCTCGACGACCGCGCTTAGCCGTTGTTTTCCAAACTCGACCAAGATCGAAACCAAAACCGATCTCAATCCGTCAGGCTACAATATTACCAACGCATCGCTCGAACAATCCGAAACGTATGCGCAGCAAGTCATCTCATTCTTTAAACAATCGCTGGCAACGGGCGAACCTCTTCCGGTTAATTGAAACGCAGGCGAAAGGTCAATTTTGTCTTCGGCTTAATTACTGAACAGTAAAGAATTGCTTGCGTCTGTCGGGAATATTGTTTTCAAACTCGTTCGCAATTTCTGTCGCAGTTAAAGGTTGATCTTCTTTTTGGAATGTCCGTTCGTTTGCGAGAGCTTGTGAATCTCCGCGCTTTCTTCCATTTTGCCGACGGCTTGCCGCAATATTTCGCGCAGCCGATCGAGCCGTTCGATGGTCGAGCGCGTTTCGAGCATTTTATATTTCAGATCGGGTTCCAGATTAAAAGCAGCGGTGACGAGAAACGAAAGCGCTTCCGGTTCGGCTTGCGGAATGTTCGGAAATTTGCCCTGTTCGCCGCTGAGCTTGTGCGCGGCTTTGGCAATCCGTTCAAAAAGCGCGAAAACCTCGTCCGCCAAAGGTTGTAAAACCGATTCGTCTTCGGCGTCATCTTCAAAAAAATCGACGTCGCCGACCAAATACGGATCACCCGTGTCAACATAATCGAGCAAACGATAGCGGAGCACGCCGATCGCCAGCAGGTTTGAACGTCCGTCGGGCATCGGTTGAATTTCGCGCACTTCGGCGACGCAGCCGATCGTCTTAACCGGCGGTTGGTCGGCAAGCGAATCTTCCTGACTAAAATATGAAACGCCGAAAAGATTCTGATCGAGCCCGATGTCATTGAACATCTGCCGGTAGCGCGGTTCGAAAATATGCAGCGGCAGCATTTCATTCGGCAATAAAACAAGCGGCAGCGGAAAGATCGGCAAATGCCTGATTCCCAAAACTTTTTCAGATGCTTCGGACATTGTTTTATTGTAAGAAGCTAAAATGTAAAAGGCAAAGCGTGGAAGATTTTGATTCTTGAAAGCCTGAAATATCAGGACTTAGACGCGCCGATCAATTTACGAATCGTTCAAAACAACGGATTATCAAGCAGTTTTCAGC
>JBBQOA010000162.1:0-8487 GCA_038330465.1 Pyrinomonadales bacterium | reverse complement strand
ACCACGTGCAGGCGCTTCAAAACTTGACGGTCGCCTACACAAAAAAAGGTGACGCCGCAAAAGCCAAAGCGACACTCGCCAAACTTGAAGGCGTCGATCCGAACAACGCGGCAGTCACAAAGCTCCGCGAGGACATTCAGAAATTGAAATAGCTGAAAAGCTCTTTTTGTAATATTTTTAACTCACAAACCTGGTAAATCACCTCATTTTGATCTCTTTGGGAAGCAAAAACGGCAGCCGCGTAGGTTGCCGTTTTTGTTTTTGGTATATTTTAAGAATATGCAGCCGCTCGCCAACAAAATTCGTCCGCGCACTCTCGCGGAATACGTCGGACAAACGCATCTCGTCGGCGCGGGCAAACCCTTGCGCCTCGCGATCGAACAGGGTCACATCTTTTCGTTTATTCTCTGGGGCACGCCCGGCACGGGAAAAACGACGCTCGCGCGAATTTACGCGAACGCGATCAATGCCGAATTTTACGAGCTTTCGGCAGTTTCCGCCGGAAAGGAAGACATTCGCAAGATCATCAATAAACCAAAAGAAGAAGATCGCCCGCGCGTTTTATTCTTAGACGAAATTCACCGTTTCAATAAAGCGCAGCAGGATTTTCTGCTTCCCTTTGTCGAATCGGGCGCGCTTGTCCTGATCGGCGCAACGACCGAGAATCCGAGTTTTGAAGTTATTCCCGCACTTTTGTCGCGGCTTCGCGTTTTCGTGCTCGAAGAATTGACCGATGCGGATATGTCGGAGATCATCGACCGCACGGGTTTTACGCTCGAAAAAGAAGCTAAGAATTGGCTCGTTCAAATGGCGAACGGCGACGCGCGCCAGGCGATCACGATGATCGAAAACACTTCAAAGCTTTATCAAGAGATCAATCTTGAAACCTTAAATGAAACCCTCCAATCGAAATTTCTGCGCTACGACAAACAGGGCGAAGAGCATTACAACGTGATCAGCGCGTTCATCAAATCGATGCGGGCTTCGCAACCGGACGCGGCGATGTATTATTTAGCCAGAATGATCGACGCGGGCGAAGATCCGAAATTCATCGCCCGAAGAATGGTCATTTTCGCGTCCGAAGACATCGGACTCGCCCAGCCGACCGCACTCGTTGTCGCCAACGCCGTCTTTCGCGCTGTTGAAACGATCGGTCTGCCCGAAGCCGGAATAAATCTCGCGCACGGCGTCGCCTATTTATCGAACTGCGCCAAAGACCGCAGCGCGTGCGAGGCTTACGGCAACGCGCTCAAAGACGCCAAACTCCACGGCAATCTGCCCGTCCCGATGAGTTTGCGAAACGCGCCGACCAAATTGATGAAAGAAATCGGCTACGGCGCGGGCTACGAAAAATATTCCGACGAAGATCTTCTGCCGAAAAAGCTGAAAGGCAAAAAGTATTTGAAGCCGAAGAAATAGCCGAAAAATCTGGCAAGCAAGCCGCTTGCACTCCGGTCTGCAAATGACTGATAATTTCTCAGACCTAATTTCTAGAACAAATTCAAAGGAGAGAAGGTTTTGAGTCCAGCCTTCAGGCGGCGCTTTTCGATGGCAAAAGAATGCCGCCTGAAGGCTGGACTCAGAACTTTGAAGATTTTATGAATCGAACATTTTTCGTTTGGCTTTTCGTCGTATTTTTCGCCGTTTCCGTTTTCGCGCAGGACACCAAAGACATCGTTTCGACGCGCGAAATGGAGCGGATCAATTGGATGGAATTTAAGGAAGTCGTGCCGTCGAAGATCAATACCGTCCTGCTCGCGACCGGGACGCTCGAACCGCACGGCGTGATCAATAACGGTGCGGATAATACGGCGCCGTTCGCGATGGCGAAGACGATCGCGCGGCGGACAAATGCGATGATCGCGCCGACGCTTCCCTACGGCATTACGGGTTCGATGGAAGCTTATCCGGGCGCGTTTCAGATCACCGAAGCGGCGTATCGTCCGTTTATTAAACAGATTCTCGAAGGTTTAGCGAAGAACGGCTTCAAAAACATCATTATCTTAAACGGTCACGGCGGCGGGCAAACCGCCGTCCTGCAAGCGGTCGCGGCAGAAGTCGCAACGGAAAAAAAGGTCAGAACCTTAGTGATCAATTGGTGGTCCTTCGCCTCGGACGAAACAAAGGAAGTTTTCGGCGAAGACGGCGGTCACGCGGGACTTAATGAAACCGCGTTCATTCAGGCGATCGACCCGACGCTTGTGCATCCCGAACGCTACAATGCCGATCTGGCGACGCCTTATCCAACCGCCGGAACGTGGGCGGCAGTGCCTTTTCCGTCGTCGATCGGACTTTATCAAAAAGGTCAGGGCTACCCGCGCTTCGACCAGAAAAAAGCCGACGAATACTATAAAAAAGTGACCGACAAGGTCGCGAATCTGGTCATCGAGATCGTCAAGAAATGGGACACGGCGGGAGTTTAAAGCCGGGAGCGCCGGCATCTTGCCTGCCCCGCGGGCGGCGCAAAGCGCGAACGCGAGCTGCTTAAAGTGTCGAAATCAACTTGAAAATAAATGCGCTTTGGTGCGTTCTCGCTGCGCTGAACGCACTTGCCGGCAAGATGCCGGCGCTCCCTGCGAAAAATTTTTTGTCACAAAATTCTTGGCGTCGGTGTTTTCCTGTTGTCTGCAATCAAAAAAAACACAATCCAAGAGGAGATGCTTTTATGCCAAAAATTTCTAAAACTTTATTCTGTTCGTTTATAGCCTTTATAATTATCGTTATCGGAAACTACGTGATCGTTGCGCAAACGACGCTGACCGGAACCTGGAAAGCCGAAACCAATGCCGAAAAAACCGATAAACTTCATCTGTCGTTTTCGCGCAAAACCGACAAAGGCGACCGCAATCAGATGGGTTCGACCTATGAATACGCCGATCTGCAAGGTTTGACCCGCGAGCAATCTTTATCAAGCGGCGCGGTCCGCTTCAGTATTGTCCGCGAAGCCGGGACGATCGACTGCGAAGGCACGTTTGCAAACGGCAAAGGCGCGGGCAATTTCGTCTTCACGGCAAATCAAAATTTCATTTCGGCGATGAAAACGCGCGGTTTCGATTTTGAAAGATCCAATTCGAAATATAACGAAGACAACACGGAAAACCGCCTGTTTGCGGCGACGACGCTCAATGTCACGACCGCGCTCGCCGACGATCTGCTTTCGGCTGATTTCGGCAAACTCGATGTGGACGACCTTTTCAAAGCGGCGATCTTCAAGGTCGATTCGACGTTTATGCGCGAGATGAAGAACAGCGGTTTTCAAGGTTTGACGTTTGAAGATCTGGTCAAAGCGCGGATCTTCAAGATCGATGCCGGTTTCGTCCGCGAAGTCGCCGGAATGGGTTTTGACAAAGAGCCGTTTGAAAGCCTCGTGAGGCTGCGGATCTTCAAGATCACGCCCGAATTCATTACGGAAGTCCGGGGCGAAGGATTTTCAAATCTCGAAATTGAAGATCTTGTCAAAATGAAGATCTTCAATATCAACGCCGAATTCATCCGTCAGGCACGCGCCGACGGTGTTCCGATGGAAGTCGAAAAACTCGTCCAAAAACGCATCGGCGTCTGGAGCAGAGATTAAAAGCCCCCGAACATTATAAATTTCGCGCGTCTCGATTATTGATTTAAAACAGGTGTGTTATTTTGGAATAGTAATTTAATAGTTGACGAGGCGCGGGATTTATAATCAGCGAAGAGGAGAAAGATTCGTCTTTCTCCTTTTTCTTGTCAGAACCACCTGCGGTAGCGGGTGGGTAAGCCTGTTCGATATGCCCATTTCTTAAACAACTAAAAACCACCCGCTACCGCAGGTGGTTCTGACCGTTTACTCAAACTGCTTCTTAAATTCCTCAAACTCTTGCCGGAACGCGCTTAATTCGATCTTCAAACTTTCTAATTCCTGTTCGAGTTTTTCAAAGCGTTCGTCGTTTGCCGTGCCGCGCGAGACTTTTTCGGGCGGCGTGTAGGATGTGACTTCGCCCGCGAGAAGATGCGCGTAACGGGCTTCTTTTTGTCCGGGCGCGCGTTCGAGCCGTGTGATTAAAGGTTCGTCGCGTTTGAGCAAGGCTTCGAGCGTTTCGTTCGTGTCGTTGAGGTCGCGAAAATCGTAAAGTCTGCCGGTGCGTTCCTTGATTTCGCCGATCGTTTGCGGTCCGCGCAGCATCAGCACGCAGATCACGGCGGTTTCCGACGGTTCGAGTTCAAAGACCTGCGGCATCATATGTTTATATTTCGGCACGCGCGAGGTGCTGCCGTAATAAACATAGACGATGTTTTTATCGCGCAGATCTTCGAGCGCGTTTTGGACGGTGCGCTCATCGTAGCTGACAACGGGTTCGCGGTTCGTTTTTTGATTACACGCAGCGACAAGCTGGTTCAACGTTAAAGGATAATATTCGGGCGTGGTCAATTGTTTTTCGACCAGCGCGGCGACGATGCGGGCTTCGGTTTCGGTTAATTTTTCGGACATATTTCGGTGATTCCGGTTTTCGGGTTTAGTTTCGTCTTCAGATTGCGAATTTCAAATTTCAAAAGGCTATCACATTTTGTGTTTGTAATCTGTAATTTGTAATCTTTAATTGCTGAAAATGAGCAAGTCGCTGATTTTCAGCGGTCAAAAACAGCATAATACATTTTCGCGCCGGTGTTTAGTGCATTACAATTTAAAGCGTGAATATTTTAGTTGCCAGAAGCGCGGCGGAAATCGAAATCGCCTACGAAAAACTCGCGGGTTCAAATGTTTTAGGCTGCGATACGGAAACATCTTCGCTTTCGGCGCGCCACGGCAAGATATTTTCCGTGCAGTTTTCTGACGGCGATCTTAATGTGCTGATTCCCTTGTCGGAAGGCGTCCGGTTAGGAAAACTCGAAGACATTTTAGCCAATCCGCAGATCACAAAGGTCTTTCACAACGCGAAATTCGACCTCGATTTTTTACGCGAAAGCGGTCTTCAAACCCAAAATGTCTTTTGCACGATGATCGCCGAAAAACTCCTCACAAAAGGCGCCGGACAATCCGCCAGCCTTGCCGAAACGCTTTACCGCTATTTCGCCGTCGATCTCGACAAATCGCAGCGCGCCAAATTCAATCGAAACTGGAACGGCATCTGGACGGAAGAATTGGTGCATTACGCGCTTTCGGACGTTGTTTATTTGCCGCGCTTGATGAGCGAACAAACGCTTTGGCTCGAAAGATTGGGTTTGACCGAAGATTTTCATATTCAGATGAAAAAGAAGTTGTAATTTATGAAGATTTTTTACCGATCACGGCAAAATACTTGGCTCCGTCCGATTCGATCAATTCTTCGATTTGCCAATCCGTATCGCTTAAAATATCCTGCATCTCGGTGGGCGAAACAAAAAGATAATCAAACCATTCGCCAATGGTTTTACCGTATCTGACCCGCATTTTAATTTGTCCCGCCATTCTGCCGCGTCTTTTATTGAATTTATGATATTGCAGATGATTTTCATCATCGGTGTGATACGGATCGAGCGTTCCGGCAATAATTTTTGCTTTTGGAGAAGTGATTCGGGCAAATTTTTTGAGCAGGATTTTCGCGTTTTGACGGCTTCCGAATAAGCCGAAATTATTGCCCATCATAATCACCGTATCGAATGAAGCGGGTTTGAATTTATCGATTTCGCCGATCGATCTGACGATCGCTTTTTTCAAACCGCGAAGTTTGCAAACTTTGATCGCGCCGGGCGAATTATCAATGCCGGTAACCATGAAACCTTTTTCCTGAAGATAAAGCGAATGGCGACCGGCGCCGCAGCCGACATCCAAAATTCTGCCGGCTACTTTTTCAATTGCCCGGCGCTCCGACTTTTCCCAATATTCGTATTCCGAAAAATACAATCCAAAGTCGGAACCGAAATCAATAAAATTATCGTCGCGTTCAATGATTTCCGCCGTTGCCACTTGCTGATCATGTTGCACTAAAAACTGCTGTCCGTAAGCGTCTTGACTATTTTTCATAACGTATTTTTACCAGCGATGATATGCCGGATGACCTTCTTTGACGGCGATGAAAGTTCCGCGGCACGTCGCGCAAACCTTTTCGTCGGCGATCAGTTCGGCTTCGACCGTCGCGCGATCTTCCGAAGATTCAACGACGCGCGCTTTTAAATAAAGCGTCGCGTCAAACGGAGTCGGGCGGCGAAGCTTGACATGAAAATCCGCCGTCACAGTGCAATCGGGTTCCGATTTGCCGCCCTGTTTCATCAAAAAATAAGCCGCCGCCCAGTTTGAATGACAATCGAGCAGTGCGCCGATGATGCCGCCGTTGAGCATTCCGGGAAACGCCTGATGATGCGGCTCGGCGCAGAATTCGGCGACGACTTCATCACCCGTTTCTGACGGAAAGCTGCGGATGCGCAAGCCTTTTTCGTTCGTCACACCGCAGCCGAAACAAATTCCTTCGGGCGCGTAAGTTTCCTGTAGAGATTTTTCCTGATTCATATTCAGATGATAATTCAAATGAGCGGAAGAAGAAAATTAGCCGCGGCTAAAACTCTTCGGGCGATTATGAACTTGCCGTTTTCGCCGAAAATGTCGTAAATTTGTTCTGCTTCAAATCTTTACCAAAACACGAAAATATGGAATCAGCTGCAAAACAAAAGCGTACGTTTCTCGATATGAACGCGTATCAATGGACGGTGATCTTTGCCGCCTGGCTCGGTTGGGGTTTTGATGTCTTCGACGGTTTGTTGTTCAATTACGTCGCGCCGAATTGTGTGCCGACGCTGCTTGGTTTAACGATCGGTTCGCCCGAAGCCAAGGCGGCGACGCTTCAATGGACGGGAATTTTAACGTCCGTGCTGCTGATCGGCTGGGCGATCGGCGGCGTCATCTTCGGCAAGGTCGCGGACAAGATCGGACGCACGCGAACGCTACTTTTGACAATGCTGCTTTACGCGATCGGCACGGCGGCGTGCGCGTTTGCGCCGAATATCTGGTTTTTGATGGTTTGCCGGATCATCGCAAGTTTAGGAATCGGCGGCGAATGGGCGGCGGGCGCGGCGATGGTTGCCGAGGTCGTGCCGGAAAAACGCCGCGTCGAAGCCGGCGCACTGCTCTACACTTCCGCGCCGATGGGTTTGTTTTTGGCGACGTTTCTGACGTTTCAGATCACCGGCGTTTATTTCAATGATCCGGCAGTTTCGTGGCGCTACGTGTTTCTGTGCGGTCTGATTCCGGCGGCGGCGGCGTTTCTCGTCCGCGTTTTCGTCAAAGAACCCGAACGCTGGAAACGCGTCGCGGGCGAGCAAACCGCCAAACTCGCCGAGCTTTTCAGTCCGCAATATCTGCGCCTGACGATCAGCGGTTTTTGTATGGCGATCACCGCGCTGATCATGTGGTGGAGCTGCAACGCGTTTATTCCGGTCGTCGCCAAAGGTTTGGCGGCAAAAGAGGCTTTGCTGACTAATCTAGACGCCGGCGCGACCGAAATGATCGGGCAACAATGGATCAAAACGGCGACGAACAGTTTTAATCTCGGTGGTTTGATCGGCACGCTTTTGACGATTCCGGCGGCGAAATTTCTCGGACGCAAAAAGATGTTCTTTATCTATTTTCTGTTCTCGGCGGCTTCGATCATGGCGGCGTTCGGCTTAAACCTCGAACCGCACACGCGGCTTTATATGTATTTTCCGATCGGGCTGACCGTCTTCGGCGTCTTCGGCAGTTTTACATATTATTTACCGGAATTGTTTCCGACACGGCTTCGTGGAACGGGCGCGGGCTTTACCTACAACATCGGCAGATTGGTCGCGGCGGTCGGACCGTTTCTCGTCGGGAGCATCGCGGCGCGCGGCGCCAACGCGCTTGAAAGCGCGATGGACGTGCTTTTTTGGGTCGGTTTCGTGCCGATCGTCGGGCTTCTGACGTTGCCGTTCGTGATCGAAACCAAAGGTCGTGAACTGATCGATTAAAGTTTCGATTCGACTTTATCGAGTGTCCGCGTCGTATGATCGGTCACGCTTCCGACGGGTTCGCGGTGTTCTTCGAGCTGCGCCGTCGTACGTGCGGCGAGCTGCGGCGGTTGATAGTTTTCGGATGTTTCGCGTTTAGGGTTTAGGTTTGCGTTAATCAATTTGGGAACTTGGCTGAGAAGCATAAAGCAAATCCCGAAAACGGCGACCAGATAACAAACGGCAATGATTGCGACGGTTTCGTGGTTGACGCCGTTGCCCAAAAGCACCGCGACCAACCCTACCAGAATTCCGAGTCCGAACATCACGACCAAAAAAAGCGTGGTCAGAAGATTGTCCAGAATAGATTTCGTTGAATCTTTTTCTTTTTCCTTAGCGATTCTGGCGCCGCAGCTTTTGCAGAAATTCAGCTCGGCATTCATCGCGCTTCCGCAGGTTGAACAATACATATCTTACACTCCTTTTTCTAAAAACCTACTCGCCGCTCGGCTTGATTTTGTCTTCAAGCCAATTGGTCAGATCGTCAACCGCTTCGATATGGATCGGTTTTCCCTGCCA
>JBBQOA010000161.1:0-8552 GCA_038330465.1 Pyrinomonadales bacterium | reverse complement strand
ATCTGACGGGAACATCTTTTTCGGCTTCGGTTTGCGAGGTGACGGCGATCATCGGCTGCGAAAAAGTGATGCTCATTTCGGTCGTCAGCGGAACATTGCCGATCGGTGAAAAACGTTCGACTTCGAGATTTTTGGCAATAGAATTTGGCGAATTCGGGTTGGTGCGGGTTTCATCGGCAGGGAATTTGATCGGAATGATATTTCCGGTGCGCGGCGGTTTCAGGCTGTCGGAGCGCATTCTGAAATCAGCCGTGTCGTCTGTTTCGACATGAATCGGCGGCAAACGGCGGAAAATTGCGTCGGCTTCTGTTTGGCTGAGTTTATCGATCTTGGCGGGTTTCGGCGTTTTCTTTTCCTTCTCGATCCGGGCGGCTTCGCTGATGCGGAACTGCAAGCCGTTGGTTTGCGTTGAGATTGGGTAAAGAGGAATTTGAGCCGCGATGAACGGAGCCAAAAGACTTATCCAAATCGAGAAAATTACAAGCGAGGACGCGGCAAATTTGATTTTCATGGCAAAATGTCTGCGAGTCAATGAAATAGATTTTAAGGTCAAAAATAGGATGCCGTTGGTTTTAAGATCAGTTGCATTTGCCGGAAAAAAAGAGTTGGCAAATGACCAACTCTTTTTCAAAGACCAATTTTTCCTTTCGCTATTTCATATATTTATCAAGAAAATCGGCGACGAGCGGGTAAAGTTCGAGCCGGTTTTTGAGTTTCGCGACGCCGTGACCTTCGTCGTCGAAAAGTTTGTATTCGACCGTTGCGCCGCGTTTTCTTAGCGCGCCGACGATCTGTTCGGCTTCGGTGTAGGGAACGCGCGGATCGTTTTTTCCGGCGATCACAAAGAGCGGCGTTTTTATTTTATCGACCTTTGTAAGCGGCGAGATCGAGCGCAGAAAATCCAAATCTTTGTCGAGCATTCCGTATTCGACCTCGCGCTGGCGGCGGCGGTAGCCCGACGTGTTTTTCAGAAAACTTTCCCAGTTCGCGATGCCGACCGTATCGACCGCCGCCGCGAACAGATCGGGATAAAGCGTGATCGCGGCGAGCGTCATATAACCGCCGTAGCTGCCGCCCATCACGGCGACCTTTTTCGGGTCGGCGTCGCCCGATTGTTTGAGCCATTCGACCGATGCGGCAAGATCCTTGACCGAATCTTCGCGCTTAAAAACGTCGTCAAGATGCGTAAAAGTTTTGCCGTAACCGGTCGAACCGCGCACGTTCGTTGCTAAGATCGCATAGCCGCGCGACAGATAATATTGATAAAGCGGATTAAAACCGGGACGTTCCTGTCCTTCGGGTCCGCCGTGAACGCTGACGATGACAGGCATTTTGGGATAAGTATTTACCGCTTTTTGACCATTTCTAGTTCTTCCTGCGCCACCACTAATTATGAAACCAATCTTAGGACGATAATACCAAGCCGGAATCTCGCGTCCATCAAAGCTCTTAAACTTAATCAATTGCGGTTCGACAAAAGATTCCTGCGCGATGCCGGAACGCTCGCTTTTGGTGATCTGTGTCAGTTTTTTTGCAGCTAAATCGTAAAGCCAAATGTCGCCGTTGTTTTTCGCGGAACTGAACGTAAAGGTGAGGAATTTGCCGTTTTCCGAAAAATCCAAACCGCCGACGACGCCCTCGGCGGGAAGCGCGATCTTTTCGCTCTTTTTGTCGATCGTCGTGATCAGAGGCTTGCCGCCGGTTTCGTATTTCCGCAGATAAAGCTCGGAAAAACCTTCGCGGTTGAGCGTGTAGGCGAGCGTATTTCCAAAGGGCAGCGCCTCGATGTCGTCAACGTCCCAATTCGTATCGTCAACGATGCGGACTTCGCGGTTCGCGTCCGACCAATCGTCGCCGCTCGCATTTTTCTTGCGCATTTGCGCCAGAGAATAAAATTCGCGTTTGTCGTCGCTTGCGAAAACGATTCCGTCGGCGACGAAATGCACGTTGCCGAATTGCGCCGAGCCGGTGTGCGCGGTCAAAAGTGTTTCCTTTTTGCTCGCGACGTCAACGAGATAAAGATCGTTGTCGAGACTGAGTTCCGTGCCCGAACGCGAAACGACGATCTTTCGCCCGAAAGCATCGGCGGCGGTAAACGAATTCGCGCCGTCCTGCTGATACAGAAGCTCTTCTTTGCCGCTCGCAAGCGTCATCGAATAAACGTCAAAAAATCCGGCGTTGCGTTTGTTCGAACTGTAATAAATTTTCGTGCCGTCGTCTGACCACGCGCCGAAATTATGGCGAACTTTCGGGTTGTTTGTCAGTTCCTTAATGCCGCTGCCGTCCGCTTTCATCCAGAAAAATTGCGTGTTTTCGTCGCCGCCTTTCGCTTTCCCGAAAACGACCGCATCGCCTTTCGGCGAAAAGCGCGCGAACGAGACATTATCTTCGTAATTCGTGATCTGCTTTGGTTGTCCGTTCGGCAGATCGATCATCCAAATCTGCGAAGTTCCGGTGACGTTCGTCAGATAAAAAAGCCGTTTGCCGTCGGGCGCGAGCGCGGGCGAACCCGCCGAACGAATCGAAAGATATTGCCGGATCGTGTATTTTTCTTGCCCGAAAGCGGAAAAAACGAAAAGCAGCGCAAAAAAGACAGACAGAAACTTTTTCATAAAAATAAATCCTCGCCGAAATTTTTTCTTGACGAGGATCATTATATGGTTTAACGGCGAAATCGTAAATCGTTAAATCGCGCGAACGATTGCGAACACGATTTCCGATCGAAAAATTTGAGTGAGAATCAGACCGCGCTGCCGTTGATGCGCGGACTATTAACGATTTAGCGAATTGAAATATAAAGTGAATATCTCGTCGAACTGCCGAGTTCGTTGTGAACCGTAATGATGTAATCGTCGGTCGAGCGCAGTTGAATCGTCGTTCCTCTGCCGACGTCGTTGCCGCCGATGTCAGCCCAAACTCTGCCGCTGTTGGAACTGACGCGGACGGACATCGTTTGCCCGCGTGAAGCGCCGACAACATAACTGCGGCTGCCGTAGCCCGACAAATTGCCGGAAACGGTTGCCGATGTACGACCGCGCGCAAACCGCACCCGCGTTTGCGAAAAAGCTGCCGAATCCGTCATTCCGATGATCATTAAAACCGCAAAGCTTTTGATCAACAGACCTTTAACTATCAAACTTAATTTTCTTTTCATTTCATATTCTCCTTAAATGTTTTATGCCAAACTGCTTTCAACCTTTAAATGCGAAATTTGTTTGTAAAAGAGGTCAAATTAACTGTGTGTTTTTAAAAATACAAATATAAACCGTGATTTACAAGTCGCGGCATCTTTGGGGTTTGCCGGTTTTGCCGCAAATGTTCAGAGAATTCGATCGCGCATATTTGCCGGAAACGCGAACATCTCGTCACGCATTTCGGCATTTATCTGATAAGCGGCATCCTTATTTTGAATAATTCGGGTCGGCAAAACTGCTTCGCCGCGTTTGCTTCGATCTTGATAATTTCTTTCGGATCAGCCGCCGGATTCTGCGCCAAAAAACGACTCGATGACGTTAAAATACGAAAAAAAGCCTCTTTCATACCCGGCTTTTTGACGGCGTTCAAAAAAAATAGTTACCTGAGATCCGCAAAGAAAAACGGATAACGAAACATCTGTTTCATTATCCGTCAATGATATTTTGATTCTTCGGCAAATTATAAACTGACAAAGACGTGATCGCCGCCGCCCTCGCTGCGTTCGCCCGTAACGAGTGATTTCAATAACCCGAATGCTTCGACCAGCGAACTCGAAGTCGCGTCCCAATATTCGGCTTGTTCGACCGTCACTTTCAATAAAGCCAGATTCGAATCTTCCAAACCTTTCGGAAACCACGCCAGATAAAGCGGACTCCAAAACTTTTCAAATTTTTCGCGGTCATCGATCAGCTCTGCCGTGCCCGACATCGAGACAAAACGATTATCGACAGGTTCGGCATAACTGACATTGACGCGGTTGTCTTTTTTGATATCTTCCGCTTTATGCGTTTGTTTGCCGGTAAAAAACCATAATTCGCCGTTGAATTCTGTTTCCTGCGTCGCCATCGGTCGCGAGCGCAACAACCCGCCGTCGTTCGTCGTGAGCATCGCAATCCGGATGTCTTTGATCATTTCATTTAATTTTTCAATAGTATCTTTTCTCGTTTCCGTCATATATATTCTTCCCTTCGGCTTAAAAGTAAATTTGTGTCTTAAAACAGAACAATCACATTTTCCCTAAGCAACCGGCGTTCCATTTATTTTCGGTTTTCGCGCAACAAAAAAGCCGAACTGTCCATTCGGCTTTTTTTTCTGAAATTGTTTGTGCGAAATCAAGCGACGCGGATCTTTCTGCCGACGAGCGTAATATGGTTCAACCGGAAGCGTTTTTGATTGGTGTCGGTTTCGTCCTTTTCCAAAAGCTCATAATCGAAGGCGTAATTGTAATGACCGGTCGAGAGTTTTTTTCAAATATCTTCGGGCAGATGAAAAAGAAAGGCATCGGCGTAATGTCCCAGACTTTCATCGGCAAACCCGATCGTTTCCTCCAAATTGTTTTCCAGATAGACGGGAAGATTTTCGACCGGTTCGCAATAATTATAAATATCGCCAAGGACGTTGCGGCGTTTGATAGCTAAAGGACTGTATGCCATAAAGACAGTTTATCACGCTTTCCGTAATTTCGGCGGGAAAATTTAAGAAAGACCAATAATTATTTGACAAAATCTCGACGGCGAAAACTCAACTTCAACCGTTATTTGGTTTTATACGCGGCACCTATTTTGAAAAAATCTTGACTAATAAAGCGCAAAATAGTAGAAACTAATGTAGTGATCGACAAAATCTGAACGGCATTTCTGCCCCTTGGAATCCAAAAAGATTTGACAATAATTCGAATTGTGAAAGCTGTTTCGTGTATTTTGTTGTTTTTAAGAGAGGTTTTTGCCGCGTAATTTTCAGAACAACTTTCTCCGGCTCCCGCGAATCAGAACTGAACCATTAGGCGGTGAAATAATTAAAGTTGAATGTCAATTGATCACAGGGGGCTAAGTATTAAATGAAAGTTTGTTCTGTTTGTCAGCGGTGTTTTGAAGATTCGGCTCGCTCCTGTTCCGAAGCGCATCACGAGGCTTTGACCGAAGGTCGGGCAGGTAATTGTCAAATAATCGCCAATTATCGCATCGAATTTCTGCACGAATCCGCGCCGACGGGCGAAACTTACCGTGCTGTCAATACAATTGTCAACAAACCTTATCTGATCAAAATACTCGCCCCCGAATTGTTTACCGCAGAACAGGGATCGAAAGAAACATTTTTGCGCGAAACGCGCGCGCTCTCGTCGGTAGTTCATCCAAATGTTGCCCGCGTTTTTGAATCGGGCACGCTTGCGGACGGCGCGGTTTACGTTGTCGCGGAATTTTTGACGGCAGAGAGTTTGCGCGATTGTCTGACGGAACGCGGAGCGCCTTCGGAAGTGACCGCGCTGACCATTGCCCGGCAAGCGGCGGAAGGTTTGGAAGCAATTCACGCGGTCGGCGTCCGACACAAAAATATCTGTCCCGAAAATATCGTTTTGACCTCCGACGCGGAAAATCCGCTTTTGATAAAACTCCAAAATATTGATTTCGGCGGCATTCGGCAAAAAAGCGTTATTTCAAATCTTGAACTGAACGCTCATAAACTAAGATATTTTTCGCCCGAACAATGTGCCGCTTACGCAATCGATGCGCAAACGGACGTTTACGCTTTGGGCATTGTGCTCTATGAAGCGCTCGCCGGAAAAACGCCGTTTGCCGCGCCTAACGCCGGTGTTCTCATCAAGCAGCAAATCAACGAACCGCCGCCGCCGGTTGAAATTCATAGTTTTGACATCCGGATGTTGCTGACGCACACCTTGACGGACGCGCTTCAAAAAACGACGCGGCTCAGATTAAAGTCGGCAAGCGTTTTTGCCCGCCGTCTGCGCCACATCGAACAGCTCGCCACACACTCGCCGACGCCGCCGCCCGCGCTTGCCTATCCTGCCGCGATGAATAAATCCGCCATTCGTTTTACGCCGCCGCCAAAGATCGAAAAACGAGCGGCGCTTGAAAATAAAACGGCGTTTGAAAATTCGAATTTGGGCGAAAATCAGCCGATTGCGAACAGCCGCGAATTGCCCGTCAAGGCTTTCGACGATTACACGACGACCAAACTTCCGCCGCTCGAATCGATCATTGAAAACCATCTTCCCGCCGCTCAGCCGAATGCGCAGACTGCGGCGATATTTGCCGGAAACGCAGAAAATTCAAAGCTTGACGGTTCCAAAGAAGCCGCTCTGATCGAATGGGAACAGCCCGACGATATTCCGTCAAAACCGCAGATCCTTCCGCCCGCGATCAATCAAACGGCGGCGACGGTTTTGATTGACGAAGATCTAATTGATGCCGGTGATATTGATGCGGCGGTCAATCCTGTTTCGGAAATTGACCTAACCGGGCGACGTCCGGCGCCGCGTCCTCTTTCCGTTTATCAACAAACGGTCAGATCGTGGAACTTGCCCGACAAGCGAAAACTATTGACGGGTGCGGGGCTTGCGGCTTTGTTTGTTTTCGCGATCGGTGGAACCTTGCTGAGCCGCCAATTTCAATTGGTGCGTGATGGACGGGAAACGACCGCGCAATCTTCGCCGAACGGAAAATCATTGCCGAAATCCGCCGAATCCGACAAGGTTTCTGATACCGATAAATCCTCATCCGTCAAACCTTTGAATATCAGTAATCCGGTTTTAAACAGCGATGATCCCGACCCGTCGGACATTTCCGACAGCGATCTGCGCGATCTGAACGAAAAAAATGTCGTGCCGGTCTCACAAAAAAGTATTAATAAAAAGGTTTCTAAAGAAACTTCCGAAAAACGCCGCGAAGTGCCGAACAAAACTGTTTCAAACGAGCCCTTCAATAAAAAAACGGAAGCAGGATCGCTTCCCGATAAAAAGACGGCGGTCAAAGATCGAAACTCGACGGCGGCTAAACCCGAAATTATTACGCGTCCGAGAATTGTCAGAAATCCTAAATTCTGAAGGGAAATGAGGGTTCATTCCGGTTGGTTTTTTTGTTTTTGAGTCAGTTCGTCAAAAAATTTCTGCGCGAGCGGAGTTTTGAAACGATATTCGATATTTCCCGACCAATCATCGTGAAAAAGCGCCGCGTCAAAAGCAATGAGCAGCATCGTTTCGTCTTCCAGAGAAAATTGCAGACCGCGAAATCGTCCGTCGGCAAAGGGCACGTCAATGATCACGGCGGAAGTTCGGAACGCCAAAAGACGCGTTTCGGTGACGGCGAGAGCCGCGATATACCATTGCCGGCGCCAGTTTGCAATTTGCCGCGGCGAACGAAAATTGAGATAAGTGATCGTTCCGCCGATGCCTTCGGCGGAGAGAATCAAACCTTCGCTCTTGATCGCGAGTTGGAATTCCGCGGAAATTTTGCCGATGCCGAAAAGTCTGTAAAAAAGTTTCTTTTTCATTCGATCAATTTCCGCCGATTGGATTTAATACCACATTTTACTATCTAACGGCAAGCCTTTAAGTTTTTCCAAATTCATCAAATCTTCAAAATTAATTTTCCTATATAATACAAAAATAATGAGTACTCGTGACAGCGAACTATTTCGCTCTGCTTTTGAATATGCTTCTATCGGAATGGCTTTGATCGGTCTCAATGGGCAATGGCTCGATGTCAATGAATCTATTTGCCGGATCATAGGTTATTCAAAGGAAGAACTCTATCAATTGACCTTTCAGGACATTACGCATTCCGAAGATTTGGCAGAAGACCTTTCATTGGTCGAGCAACTGAGAGCCGGAAAAATTAATTCATACGAATTGGAAAAGCGGTATTTTCATAAAAGCGGTCATATCGTTTGGGTTTTGTTAAGTGTTTCGATGGTTCGGGACGAAAATGGCGAGCCGCTTCATTTTATTTCACAGATTCAGGATATTACCGAACGTAAAACAATCGAATCAAAGCTGAAAAAACGCGAGGAAGATTTGAGCTTTGTTTTCCAAAATTCTCCTGATGTGATCGCACGGCTGGATAAAGATTTAAGATTTCTTTTTATCAATGAAGCAATTTATAAGTTGAGACAAATTCCGCCCGAAGCTTTCATCGGTAAGACGATCGCCGACGTGGAAACCTCTGAGCCTTCGCAGAAACGAATAACAGAAATTCTTTCAGAAGTTCTCAAATCCAAAAAAGAAGAGACGTTCGATTATAAGGGAATCGTTTTAACCGATAAATATTATCTCGTAACGCTCAAACCCGAACTCGACGCAAACGGCGAAGTGCAGACAATTCTCGCAATTATGCGCGACATCAGCAAACGCCGCAACGCCGAACTCGCATTGCGGAAAGTCAACGAAGAATTGCGCGAAGCCCTCGAAAACGTCAACCAATTAGAGGCGATTCTGCCGATTTGTTCGTATTGCAAAAAGATTCGCGATGATCAAAACTACTGGAAAACCGTCGAAACCTATATCTCCGAACATTCCGACACGAAATTTAGTCACAGCATTTGCCCGAATTGCTACGAAACAC
>JBBQOA010000160.1:0-8573 GCA_038330465.1 Pyrinomonadales bacterium | reverse complement strand
ATAATCGTAAGCCGTCAGGCAAACCAGCTTTTCGCCTTTTTCCTTTGCCGCGCGAATCGCGGGCAGATAAACTTTTTCGGGTCTGTCGGGTTGTAGATATGCCATATTTATTGGGGATTTCGGGTTTCGGATTTCGGATGGCGGATTTTCGAGTCGAACAAAACTTATGCTTTTTATCCGATCCGAAATCCGAAACCCGAAATCCCAAATTCAAAGTGTCTTCAAAAAAATCTTCGTCGCGTCGTTTTCAAACGTTTGTTCGGCGTTCGGATTCCAGCGTTTGACGATGGAAAAATCGCCCGTTTCGCCTAAAAGCTGTGAAATGTCCTTGTGCAAAGCGGGATGAACGACGTGGGGCGCGATTTCCGCGAGCGGCGCCAGCACAAACCGGCGGTCGATCATTCGCGGATGCGGCACCGTTAGAAATTCGGTTTCGATCACGACATCGCCAAATAATAATAGATCGAGATCGACGGTTCGCGGCTTCTTCAAAAATTTGTCCTTGCGCCCCAAAAGATATTCGATGCGAAGCATCCGCGCCATCATTTGCGAAGGTATGATGCCCGAAATATATATTTCGGCGACCATATTCAGAAATTTCTGATGACCCTCTTCAACGCCGACCGGTTCGGTTTCGTAAATGGCTGAAAGTTTATTAACAACAAAACTTGCCTCCAGCAGACCGCGCACCGCGAGCAGCAGATTTCCCGCGCGGTCGCCGAGGTTCGAGCCCAGACTGACATAAGCTGTGATTAATTCGGTTTCCACTTTTTAAAAGAATTGTCTATGAAAATGAAAAAACAATTAAGTTTGCGAAAAAAATCGCCAAAGCGCAAATGAACGCAAAGTGAAAAGATGAAAAAGTTTGATAGAAAAAAAACTGAAAAACAATTAGAACGACTTTTTTTACCAAAACCGAATACTTTTCATTTTCTTTGAGAGAATAAAATTTTGACGAAACTGTTTAGGGCATCGTGCTTAAATTCATAAAATCTAAGACCTAAACATTTACGATAATTTACCAATCAAGACAATTTGCCAGAAGGCTTTTCAAATCTTCTTTTACTTTTTCGGCTGAGAATGTTTCAATAGAAAGAGTTGATAATTTAATTCCAGCAATGTTTTATCCCGAAACATTCGGGCGGATCAAGCGTGTCCGTCTTGACAAAAATTGCACGCACCAAACAATGCCGCGCAGAAAATTTCGCAATAGCCAACGGTTTGAATCACCCACCGAACGTTCTTTCCAAGAATATATCCTGAACACGCCTGTGCCGTTAACGACGCGCTCCGAACTTTTGCGTCTGATTCGCGGCGGTGAAGATACATTTCTTGAACTCAAAGTAAAACTTTCCAATCCCGAACGGATCGCGCAGGGAATTGTCGCGCTCGCCAATACGGCGGGCGGCACGATAATTTTCGGTGTCAGCGATCAATTGCGCGTCGAAGGCGTCGTCAATTCCGAAGCGGTGCAGGATGAGATCGTCCGCATCTGCCGCGAAGATATCGTGCCGCCGCTCGTGCCACTGATCGATGTCATCGCGTTCGATAACGGCAGACGGCTGGTCGTGCTCGACATCGAGGGCAAACGCCGCCCGTATCGCACCCGCGACGGACGATTTTATATTCGCCTCGGTGCCGAAAAACGCGAGATCAGCCGCGATGACCTGTCGGCGTGGCTCGACGAGCTTCGACCGCTGGCTTACGAAAACATTCCGCTCGCACAGGTATCCGAAACCGATTTCGACGACGCGCTTTTGTGGAGCTTTGCCGATGCCTTTGATACCGACAGCTTGGGCAAAAATCTGTATCAAACCGCCGATTTTCTCAAGAAAGATCTGCTGCTCGCGATCGGCAGCGAGGACGAATTTATGCCGACGCTGGCGGGTGTTTTATTATTCGGCAAAAACGAAAAGGTCGCCGAGATCGTGCCGCGCGCAAAGGTTCGGATGGCGCGTTATTCGGGCGCGAACGGCAACGCGCAAATGGTTGAATCGGTTGAACTGACGGGCAATTTACTGACGCTTTACGAAGGAGTTTTGAAATTTATCAGCCGCTACTGTGATTTGGAAAAATCAAAGCCGAAAAAGTCTCAGGCAAAAGACGATTCGCCCATTCAGGCGCGCGGAAATTATCATATTTATGCGGTTCGCGAAGCGGTTGCCAACGCCCTGATGCACCGCGATCTGGCGATTCGCGACATTCCGACGCGAATCTCGATCTATGACAACGCGATCGAATTTATCAATCCGCGCCGCACCAACGGTTTTTCGCCACCCGCGTCGCGCGCGATTCGCTACGGCATCACGCAAAAACTCAATCCGCAGATCGCGTCGATCTTTACGAAACGCGAATACGGCACAACGGTTCCGCGCGGCGGACTGCCGATGCTGCTGCGCGATTCGCATCGTTTTTCAGGCAGACGCACGGAAATTTATACGACCAATGACGAGTTTAAATTGAAGATCTACGCGGCGTAATTCTTAAAGGTTAAAAGGGAAAAAGTTTTGTTCAAAACTGACAAGCAAACTTTTTCCCTTTTAACCTTTCCAACTTACTTTTTCTTTTTATCGTCCTTTTCTTTTTCCGCGACGTAAAAGGGGCGATGCTGAATGACAAGTTGTTTATCTTCGTAAATTCCGTCGCCATTGAGATCGACTTTGACTTCGATCTTGTATTTTTTGCCGTCTTTCGGTTTTTCGCCGGCGTCGTAAGCAATGCTGTATTGGTTGCGAAGCAAGGTGTTGATATTATTTAAAGCGTTCGGAAGTTCGCCTTCAAAAGTGACCGGAAAATGTTTTCCGCCTGATTCACTCGCGAAGGTGTTCATCGCATTTTGGGCTTGCAAAAATGTCAATCTGCCGGGCGTACCGTCGAGCCGATCAGTCGCGCCGAGACGGTCTTCATAAAGTTTGTAGAACAGATTGCCCGTGCTGATGATATAGATCGGAATGCCCGATTCTTGAATAACTTTGCGGACGTCGTCATAACTGATCTTACTGAAAGTATTGATGCCCGAAGCGACCAGAATAATCGCCCGCCGCTTGGCTTTGACATTAACCATTCCGCCGTATTGGGCGTATTCTTCTTTGGAATCTTCTAATACGACCGAATCGCCTTTGCCGCCGACGAGTGCAAATTTTATCGAATCGAAAAGATTATTTTCACGAAAAGCCGGATTGTTTTTCACCAGCAGATCAATCGTTTGTCGGAGTCGATTCGGATCGTTCGTAAAATCGGTGATCGGGGTCGGTCGAATGTCAAAGGCGATCACGGAAGCATAATCATCGGGCGGTTTGATAAAACGCGAAAGAAAATAAGCGACCGGACGAACGACTTCGAATTTGCCTGATTCAAATCCGCGGTTTGCAGCCGAGCCAAAAATCTCTGACCAGCGGCTGTATTCGACGACCAGTGTGACGGTGATCGGCGCTTCGGGCGTTGCAAAACTCGTGATCTCCTGTTTGATGCCATTTTCAAAAACCGCGAAGTTTTCTTTTTTCAAACCGGTGATGATCTGCCCCGATTTTTTATCGTAAACGACCGCGTCAACATTGACGATATTGGTTTTGATCGAGAGAACCTCGTCATCCTTAACGGCATTTTTCGCGTCTTCCTCAATTCTGCGCTGCTCTTCTTCTTTTTTGAGTTCTTCCTCGGTTTTCGGGACGGGACGCTGATTTTTCTTGCCGTTTCCGGTCGTGTTATCAGGTTTCTGCGGTCTCGATTGGGCAAAACCGACCGCCGCACCGAGTGTGCATAACAAAACGAATAGCATTAACAGACGACACGATAAAACAGCTTTCATATAGTTTTTTATTTTTCCCGAAATTTAATACGTTAGATACCGATTGTGCGCTTTTGGTTGGTTTTTATCAAGCGTTTTAAAGGGCAAAAAGGTAAAAAGTGAAAAAGTGAAAAAGGGTAAAAAGTGAAGGGTGAAAAAGTTAGTTGACAACATTCAACTAACTTTTACCCTTTTACCGTTTTACCCTTTTTCACTTTAATTAGGCATAATTTCGATCGTTACTTCAAACGAACCGGAATTATCGTCGAGATTGCCTTCATTGATGCCCAAAAACAACGCGCCGTCACGCGGAGCGACAAATTCGCGCGATGCTCCGACAAAGACAAAATCATTATTATCATCGCCGATCACGGCGATCAATCCGCCGGTTGCTTCGGTCTGCAAAAGCTTGTCCTTATCGGGCAAAGAACTAACGCCCGCCGCCGATGAATAACGTCCGTTGCCCAGATTGATCTGACCTTTTCCGCTGATTCTTATTTTCTGTCCCTTTTTGACGACCCAACCCGAATTTGTCCAGCCGTTTGCCGTGTTGTCCGCCAAAACTTTGACGTTCAGCGTGATCGGTTTCGATTGCGGCTCGGTTTTGACGGTCGTGTTCGAATTTGTCGGAATGTTCTGATTCGTTGAAGTATTTGTGTTCGGATCCGTCGTTTTATCGGTGATGATGACGGTTTTCGAAGGCGTCGGCTGCGGGGTTGGCTGCGGCGTCGTCCGACCGACCGTGATGACGGTCGTGTTTTTGTTATTTTCTTTTTTCGCCGAAGTGTCGGTATAAGTCGGCAGCGTAGTTTTGACGATTGAAATGGATTGAGTCGGTGCCGAATCAAATTCGATCGAGTCAACTTCATCGGCGAAAAAATTCATTTGCCGCTGCCGCGAGCCTTCGCCGATCAGAATCGTAAATTTTCCTTCGCCGAACGTGACGATCTTACCTTTGATAATGCTTCCGTCTTTTAAACGAATAGTATCGGCAAAGGTCAAAACGAACATTGACATAAGCAAACAACAGGTAAACACGACGCGACCAAATTTGGATTTTAAAAACATATTACCTCCGCGGGATCAAAATTTTCAGATTGGTTTGCGCTTCAAGCGCGCAGTCGGACAAGATTTTCATTGAAATTACTTTCGGGAAAGCGACATTTAAATCAAACTTCTTGATGCTGAATTGCCGCGATGAGTTGCAAAATTTGCTGCCGGCGATTCATTTCGAATTATACATAAATATCTTAAAGTTGTTAATTATATATTCGCTTTTATCATCTTGAAATAAATTTACTTCCGTAATTGTTGGAAAATATTGAAGATATTCCAAAACTCCGGTGAGCGATAAAATTCCAATGCGGGAGATCCGGGTTTTCATCGGTCACAAAACGTGGTGCGTGAACGAACATTTGTGCGAGCCCGCGCCTCTTTTCTTCTGAACCGCTGTTAAAAATTATAACGGATTCCGAATTGGAGTTGGCGAGCGGGTGCCGCCGCCGTAAATCCGAGCGGCGAGGTCGGTGAAATTCCTTTTACGCCGCGGGCATTGATCGGAATCGCCGTTGACGCGCCGGAACAATTCGGGTTGCTTGTAAAATTGGCAACACAGGAAGTTCCGACGACGTTGTTGATGCCGTTATAATTGACGGTATTGAAGAGATTAAAGACTTCGAAGGTCAGTTCCAAAAACCGTTGCTCTTTGACGAAAAAGCGGCGGGCGAGGCGCATATCGAAGTTGTAAAAGGCTTCGCCTCTGCCGGTATTTCTGCCCGCCAGCGCCGGTCGGTCATTATACAAACGGCTGTCGTTGTTCGTATCCGTTCCGATCAGTAAATTAAAGGGGCGTCCGCTACCGGCGGTAAAGATCGGCGCGAAAACAAAGTCTTTCAAAACGGCATTTTCAAACGGACTTGTGATGACCGCGCTGATCACGACGCGGTGCCGCTGGTCGAATGACGAAAGACTGCGGTCGGCGCGAACATTCAAAGGATTTTGCGCCAGATAATCGGTATTGAAATCCGTCGCTTCATCGATCGTTTTTGAAAATGTGTAGTTAGCATTAATGCTGTAATTGCGCGAAAAACGTTTGGTGATCTGCAGCGTTCCGGCGTTATAGAAAGTATTGCCGACCGATTGGTATTCGGCATCAAGCGCAAAACGCGGCAAGAAGTTACCGTTTAACGCGCCGCCGTTGGTCGAACAGTTAAAGCCCGTCGCCGGCGCTCCCGGAATTGCATAACAGGCGAGTTCGGTGGCGTTGACGATCGGTTGTCCGGTATAAGCGCTCGTTCCGATGACGCTGTATTTCCGAACATCGACCGGGCGGATCAGATGAAGACCGCGCGAGAAAAGATAGCTTGCCTCGGCGACAAAGCCTGAACCCAAATCCTGCTGAATCGCCCCGCTGACCTGATATGTTTCCGGATTCTGAAAATTACTGCCGAGACGGATACGTGCTTCGAGCGGTCTGCCGGGTCCGGTCACGAGACCGAATTGGGTTAGATCCGAAGCCTGAATCTGGCGACCTCCGTTCGGGCATTGAGGAGTCAGCGCATTTACGATCACGCATTGCGCCAACAGCGTTTGATAGATCGCCGCCGCGCTGTAGGTTCCCGGAAGCGTGATCGCCGCAACCACGATATTGATGTTATAGGGGTTTGTTCCCGATGCTAACGTATTTGTAACATTGGTGACCTGGTTATCGATCTGTCCGGTAAAAATTCCGGCACCGGCGCGAATAACGGTTTTCGCATTGTTGAAGACATCCCACGAGAACCCGAGACGCGGCTGAAAATTATTTTTATCGGTCGGTACCGGATTCGCTTCATTTTGAATAAAGTAACGGAGCCCGACATTGAGCGTAAAATTCGGTCGCAATTTCCAGGTATCCTGAGCGAAAACCGCAAATTTTTCGGTGCTGCTGGCAAAATACGGAAGACCGAAACCTTGTTGATAAACCTGCGGTAGATTTACATTATATGACTGCAGAGCATTGATCGTGCTCGAAGTCGTGTTGCTCAGCGTGGTGCCCAAAAGTGCGGCTTGCGCGGGTGTGATCACGCCGCCTTGCGCATCGGCGCCGATTTGAGCCGCGATTGCCGACCGCTGTGCTGCCGAAAATAATGTCGCAAACGGCAGGGAACCGAATCGAAAAGTTCCCGGCAGATAAGTTTCCGAATTTGTTGAAACGCGTGCATAGCTGAAAACCGCGCCGATCTTGAGAGTATGCGAACCGCGCACCATCGAAAGCGTATCGGAAAGATCGAATTGTTTGGTTTTGCTGTCCGAGGGAAGAAAAATGTCGCGTCCGAAATTGCCGTAGCCGAGAATATTGATTTCCGGTCCGTTCGGATCATTCGGCGTGACGGTCAGCCGGTAATATGAAAACTGCGCCCGCATTTCGTTGATCGTCGAGCTGTTGAAAATATGATTTTCGGACAAGAGAATTCCGCCGCTCGGCGATTTTACCTTGCGTCCGCGCGAAACTGCATTGAGCGCGCCGGTCGCATCGTTTTCACTGCTTGTGCGGGTGTAATTCAAACGCATAAAACCCGTGTCCGAATCGCTGAAAGCGTGGTCAATACGCCCGCTCACCAATGCGCTCGAATCCCGTGCGGGAAACTGACCGTTGGTTGCGGCATAGAGATTTGCCGTCCGGGTTGACGGCACAGTTAAAACGTTTCGAATGCCGGCGGCAAGCGGCGCAAAGGTCGCGTTTCCCGCCAGATAGTTTAAGAAAAATGTCTGATCGCTGGTCGCATTTGCCGGAGCGATCTTCAAGCCGTTGACCAATGAACCATTGAGCGTCACAAAAGATGTCAGATTTTGCCGCAAGCCTTCCGCCGAAACAAAAAAGAATGTCTTGTTTTCAATGATCTTTCCGCCGACCGAACCGCCGAACTGCTGACGATTAAAGGGTGATTTGCCGTTCGGGTTGCCGTCGAAGGTATTGCGGGAATCAAAAACCTTATCGCGGAAATACCCGAAGGCGCTGCCGTGAAAAACATTGCCGCCCGTTTTTGAAACGATATTGATCAAGCCGCCGGACGCGCCGCCGAATTCGGCGCTATAGCTGTTGCGGTCAACCTGAAATTCCTGCACCGCTTCCTGACTGAGAACCTCCCGCGCGCCGCCCGAAGCAGTATCGGTGGTCGAACCGTCAACGTTGATCGAATTTCCGCGACCGTTGTTGCCGCCGAAACTCAAACCCGACTGCGGCGTTTGAGCAACCCGAAAATCCGTTGAATCGTTGATATTATCGGCATCATTAACACCCGGCGTGAGCAGCGCGAAATCCAGAAAATTGCGGCGGTTGATCGGCAAATTGTTTAATTGCCGCGCGCTGATCACCGTTGATTGCTGAGTTCTTTCCGTGTCGACAAGCTGTTGTTCGCCGGCTAAAACATCGACGACCGCGCCGGTTTGCCCGACCGCCAAACTGACCTCGAGCGCTAACTGTTGTCCGACTTCGAGTGAGACATTGTTAAAAGTTTTGGTCGCAAAACCGGAAGCATTAACCTTAACCGTATAAATGCTCGGCGGCAGCGATAAAATAACATAATTGCCGTCGCTGTCGGTCGTGACCGTCCGCGTCGTGCCTTTTGAATTGTTCGTCGCCGTGACGGTCGCTCCCGGAACTGCCGCGCCGTTCGGGTCGAGAACTCTGCCGCGCAGTTCAGCCGTCGCCGTCGCTTGCGCAAAAATTGCCGTCGCGCTGAAAGCAAACAGTAAACACATCGAGAAAAACATCAAAAACTTTTTCATAAAAATTATCTCCTTT
>JBBQOA010000159.1:0-8636 GCA_038330465.1 Pyrinomonadales bacterium | reverse complement strand
AAAAAAAAACTGTAAATTTTTTTAAACTTTAAAATTTTTCAATTTTCTAAAATTAATAATTTAATTTTTGGGGGGTTTTGTTAAAAATCACAAAAACCCGCCAATTCAATTTTCAAATGATTTCGCTATTTTTACTCACTTCAAATTGAGCTTCAAGGCGCCGACCTGCGAATACATCTTCATAAAATCGAATTCGTTCCAGGCTTCAGCGATCTTGCCGTCTTTAAGTTTGACGATCACTAATCCGGTAAATTCGACCGGCTGATCAGTCGGCGCAACGCCTAAACCTTCGCCCGTATGAGTTGCGCGAACCGTGCAGCGGGCGGCAATTTTATCGCCTTCTGAAACGGTATCTTCGACCGTGATATGGAAATCCGGAAAAGCCGCCAGAAAAGCACGGTGAATTGTTTTAAACCCTTCCGGACCGCGCACCGGATTGCCGGATGGATCATTTAACCCATTGGCGATTCCGTCAGTTGCAAACAGTTCATCGATCGCGTCCTCGCGCCGCTGATTCCAGACTTCTTCAAACCATCGATGTAAAATAGTTCTCTTATCTTCCGTCATTTTGCCGCCTTTAAGTAACTTTCCTTAAAAAGGTTTTTGTTTTTGGGATGATTTATCTCAAACAAATCCATATCGCACCACGCCCGAATAATGGTGCCGTTTTCAATAACCATCTGACACAAACCCGAAACCGTGATCGGGCTTTTAACAGAAACATCTTTTGTTTCAACTTGGCGACGATTTGCATTAAATATGCAAAATGCAATCACTTTTTCACCGTCCGAAGCAATTTGTTCGATGGTGATCCGAATATCGCTAAAAAGTGCGCGGATAAGGCGAAAAAACTTTTTATATTCTTCTTTCCCATAAATCGATTTTTGTTCGAAGTGATTAGGATAATCGGCAACCGCTTCATCAGCATACAATTCATCAATGACCGATTCTTTTCCTTCATTCCAAACTTCCTCAACCCAACGACAAAATATAGTCTCGTTCAATTTCTTCATTTTCCCCTTAAGAATAAAAATATTAGTTAAAATTCGATAAATCTTTAATTCAAGTGGGAAATTATTTCACATGGGAAAAATAAGATTGGTTTTCAAAAAACATTTAAGCCGATGCTTTTGAACCAAGCAATTCCTTGACGGCTTTGCCAATATCGGCGGGCGATTCGACGACGCGAATGCCGGCTTCGGTGAGGGCTTTCATCTTTTCGGCGGCGGTTCCTTTGCCACCCGAAATGATCGCGCCGGCGTGTCCCATCCGTCTTCCGGGCGGCGCGGTTTGTCCGGCGATGAAGGCGACGATCGGTTTCGTGACATTTTCTTTTGCGTAGGCTGCCGCATCTTCTTCAGCGGTTCCGCCGATTTCGCCGATCATAATGATCGCGTCGGTTTCGTCGTCGGCTTGAAAGAGTCTTAAAGCATCGGTGTGATTCGTGCCGATGATCGGGTCGCCGCCGATACCGATCGCGGTTGATTGCCCGAGTCCAAGCGCGCTTAATTGTCCGACGGCTTCATAGGTCAGCGTGCCCGAACGCGAAACAACGCCGATCCGTCCTTCCTTATGAATATGTCCGGGCATAATTCCGATCTTGCATTTACCGGGCGAGATAATTCCGGGACAATTCGGTCCGATCATTCGCGTTTGTTTATCGCGCAAAAACTCTCTGACCGCAACCATATCGGCAACCGGAATGCCTTCGGTGATGCAGACGACCAGCGGAATGCCCGCCGCCGCCGCTTCCATGATCGCGTCCGCCGCAAACGCAGGCGGCACATAAATGACCGAAGCATTCGCGCCGGTTTCTCTGACGGCATCTTTCACCGTATTGAAAACCGGAACGCCTTCGTGTGTCGTGCCGCCTTTGCCGGGCGTCACGCCGCCGACGACCGCGGTGCCGTAATCAATCATTTGTAATGTATGAAAGGTTCCCTCTTTTCCGGTGATGCCTTGGACGATAAGGCGCGTGTTTTTATCAACTAAAACGCTCAAAACTTGTTTCTCCTGAGTAAAATTGGCTTAAATCGGACAAAATGGAAGTATAACACGAGTCAGGTTTTAGTTGGCAATCGGCAAAATTAAAACTTTCTCGAAACTTTATCGTTAACAAATACGTTTCCAATACCGTCTAACTTTTCAAGCGACAATTCCTTTATTTTATATCTTCCCGAGAGTTTTATGAGGCAATTATATTCATTCTATTTTGATGCATTCCAAATCGCGTTCAAATCAATTTTAGAGCATAAACTCCGCGCTTTTTTGACGCTCATCGGAATTATTATCGGCGTCGCGGCGGTCGTCGTCGTCGGCGCTTCGATCAGCGGTTTGAAAACTTATGTGATCGACAAAGTTTCCAAAGTTCTCGGCTCGAATCATTTTATGATTACGCGGATGGCAAACACGGGGCGAATTTCCGACGAAGAATTCGAACGCCGCAACCGCCGCAACAAAGACGTCACGTGGGAAGAATACCAATATGTCCGCGATAACTGCAAAATGTGTTTCGCAATCGGTGCTTCAATGAACTCGGGCGCGGAAATTGACCAAAACGGAATCGAAATGCCGTCGGTCAGAATTATCGGCGACACGGCGAATATGGTTGACATCGAAGACAAAACCATCACGCCCGGAAGATTTTTTTCAGACGCGGAAGTCGAACGCGCCGCCAAGGTCTGCGTGATCGGCACGGATGTGCAGGACAAGTTTTTCCCGAACCAGAATCCGATCGGACAAACCATCAAAGTGCGCGGCGTGCCGCTGCAAATTATCGGTGTCGAAGAAAAACGCGGTTCTTTCATCGGCAATTCGATGGATCGAAATATTTATCTTCCGATCAAACTTCATTATCAGATCTTTAACCACGACGGCGGTTTGCAGCTTCACGGCAAAGCCGCTAATGCCGAGGTTTTCAAAGAAACCATCGAAAGCGCGCAGCTCACCCTCAGAAACAAACGCGAACTTCTCGGCAGCGAAGAAGACACTTTCAGCGTTGTCAATACGGACGAATTCAATTCGCAGATGGATCAATTTACAGGCGCGATCGCGGCGGTCGTCTTGCCGATTACGATGATCATTTTGGTCGTCGGCGGGATCGTCGTGATGAACATTATGCTCGTTTCCGTGACCGAAAGAACTTTTGAAGTCGGCTTGCGAAAAGCTCTCGGGGCAACTCGTAAACAAATCTTACTGCAATTTTTGATCGAATCCGCGCTGCTCTGTATGGTTGGCGGAATTTTGGGTTTGATTCTGGCTGTCGGAGTTACGGAATTAATAACCGTTTTGCTTGAAATTACAATGACCATCGAGATATTTTATATTGTTGTTTCAATCGCAGTTTCGAGCGGAATCGGAATACTGGCGGGACTTTATCCGGCGTGGAAAGCGGCACGTCTTGACCCGATCGTCGCATTGACGAAAGCCTAAGGAAAAGAAGAATGTTAATTTCAAGTTCATTACCAAAAGAAGTTTTGAAGATGTCTCTCGACAGCATCTTTGCAAACAAATTCCGTTCGATTCTGACGATTCTCGGTATTGTTATCGGCATTATCACGGCGATCGTTGTCGCTTCGATGTTGACCGGTGTGCGCCAGTCAATGGTCGCGATCGTCGAAGAATACGGCTCGAATAATATCTATGCTTTTCATTTTTCAACCGGTTTCGGACCGCCGAACCGCGATGAACGCAACCGCAAACCGTTGACCGAAGACGATGCCAACGCGATCTTGGCGCAATCGACGGCGGTCGAAGACATTGCCCAGGATGCCGTTAACATCGGTTCGTGGGGCAACGGTTTTGACGATAATATGGTCTATGAAGGCAAAAATTACCGATGGGCGCTGACCGACGGCGTGACGCCGAATTATTTACAGATCGCCAATGTGACGATGCATCAGGGACGCTGGATCACGGAAGCCGACAATTATCAGCGCCGCAATGTGCTGGTCATCGGCGTCAATGCGGTCGAAGCGCTATTTCCCGAAAATAAAGATGATGCGGTCGGCAAAGTAGTCAGGATGAACGGCACGACCTGGGAAATCATCGGCGTGATCGAAAAACGAAAGTCGGGATTTTTCGGTGAGAACGAAGAAGACCGCAAAATTTTTATGCCGTTTCGAACCGCCCGAAAAGTTGCGCCGACGCGCGATGCGGTTTTGCAGATCATCCAGGCGAAACAGGGACAATTAAATGATGCCGTGCAGGAAATCGAGGGAATCTTGCGCCAACGGCGCGGCGTCAAATATGGCGAGCCGAACAACTTCGACCTCAAGACCGCCGATAATTTTATCGCCCAGTTTGACGGAATCTTGGGCGGCGTCGGACTCGTCGCGATTGCAATTTCAATGCTTGGTCTGCTTGTCGGCGGCATCGGCGTGATGAATATTATGCTCGTTTCAGTAACCGAAAGAACCAAAGAGATCGGCATCCGCAAAGCGATCGGCGCAACCAAGGGAGCGATCATTCTGCAATTTCTGCTCGAAGCGATGACGCTGACATTTTTCGGCGGAATTATCGGTGTCGTGCTGGCAATCGGAATAAGTAACTTAATAATGCTGCTTGTTCCGAGTCTTCCCGCACAGATTCCGCTTTGGGCGATCATTACGGGTTTATCTGTTTCGGTCGGCGTCGGCTTGATCTTCGGCGTTCTTCCCGCTCTCAAAGCTTCCAGATTAGATCCGATCGAATGTTTGCGCTACGAATAGATCGAAACCCTTTACAGACTTAACTTTCCAGACGCTCACAAAGTTTTCGCGGGCGTCTTTGTGTTTACTGCGGTCGCTTTTATGTTGTTCACGATTGGTCTTGTATTTCGTGGCTTTGACTTAAGTCTTAAATCAAAAGTAGATGCGAAAAATTAAATGATCGACAAAAGAAGCTTTAAGAAACTTCTCCGTCTTCAAAATCAACTTTGTCGTAAATATCGTCGATCGTCAGTTTACAGTTGATTGAAAAAAGTTCGATATTGGTTTTGTCGCCGATAAAATCCATCAAGTTCCAACTTCCGTCCGATTGTTTGGTATAACGGGTTAGTTGTTTTGCGTCCTGCGAGACAAGCAGATATTCCTTGAAGGTTTCAATCGTTCGATATTGCTCGAATTTCGCGCCTTTGTCGTAATCGGCAGTTGAATCAGACAAAACCTCGACAATCAAAACGGGATTAAGAATGTTGTCCAAACCTTTGTATTTCTTGATTTCCGGTTTGCCGCAAACAACCATTACATCCGGATATGTATATATTTCTTCTTTTTCGATATAGAGGCGCATATCGTTTTGATAAACTTTACAATCACGTTTTTTCAGTTGTTGATGAAGATCGGCGGCAATGTTCATGGCAATCGTGTTGTGGTTGTCACTCGCACCAGCCATCTGAAAAATTTCTCCGTTAAAGTATTCGTGTTTGACAGGCGAAACTTCTTCCATCGTCAGATACTCTTCTTCCGAAATATATTGTGTTTTTGGCAGAGCGTTCATAAACTCAATTTACATTAAAAATCATTCCAATTCAATCGTTTGCTCATATTGCGGGACGACCACGTGCCAGCCGAATTCGTCGTGGATATGCTGCGCCATCGCGGCGGCGGCGTCAGGTTCACCGTGTGTCGTGAAAACCATTTTCGGCGTATTCGGCAAACCGTGCAGCCAGCGCAAAACGGCTTTCCAATCGGCGTGCGCGGAAAAGCCTTCGACGCGCGTCACGTGGCAGCGCACGGGAATCCAGTTTTTCATGATCCGAACTTCCTGTTCGCCGTTTAGCACGCGGCGCCCGGTCGTGCCCGACGCCTGATAGCCGACAAAAATGATCGTCGCATCTGGATTCGGCAAAATCCGCATCGCGTGATGAAGCACGCGCCCGCCGGTCAGCATTCCCGAAGCCGAAATAATGATGCGCGCGCCGTTCATATCATTGATCCGTTTTGATTCTTCGCGCGACGAAGTCGTTTTCATCCAATCGGTGCGCAGCGGATGTACTTTTTTTGCGAGGATCGAAGCATATTCTTCGTCGTGTTCTTCCGAAAAACGGTTGTAAACCTGCGTTGCCTGCGCCGCCATCGGCGAATCGACGACGACCGGCATCGAAGGAATCTTGTGATCGTCTTCGAGTTCGCGGATCATATAAAGAATTTCCTGCGTGCGCCCGACCGCAAACGCCGGAATCAGGATCGGCGCGTCTCGTTTGTAGGCTTCGTTGATAATTTCGGCAAATCTCACATCCGACGTCACTTCGCCGTGCAGACGGTCGCCGTAAGTTGATTCACACATCAAATAATCGCACGCCGGCGGCGGCGCGGGATCATTCAAGATCGGCTGGTCGTAATGCCCGAGATCACCCGAAAAAAGAAATTTGATCGAAGTTGATGATAATCCGCCCGCCGCCGCTGTTGGTGCTGACAAACGCGCATTTTCCAATTCAACCAAAACCTGACTCGCGCCCAAGATATGTCCCGCGACCATAAAACTCGCTTTAATGCCTTCGCAAATTTCAACCGGCTTGCCGTCATTCGGCACGGGATTTAATAATTCGAGGGTTTCTTTGGCGTCCGCTTCATCGTAAAGCGGCAACGCGGGCGAATGCCGCGTCAATTGGTGGCGATTGCGGTAATCGGCTTCTTCCTGCTGAAGTCTGCCCGAATCGGGCAACAAGATTTTCATCAGATCGCCCGTCGCGCGTGATGTAAAAACTTTTCCCGAATAGCCGAGTTTTACGAGCCGCGGCAAAAATCCGGTGTGGTCAATATGCGCGTGCGTGATGATGACCGCATCGATTTCGTCCGCCCGAAATGGCAAATCCTTCCAATTTCGTTCGCGCAATTCACGTTCGCCCTGAAAAAGTCCACAATCGACCAAAACTTTTTTGCCGTTGTGTTCCAAAAGATATTTTGATCCCGTGACCGACCCGACGCCGCCGTAAAATGTGATTTTTGCCATAGTTTTCTCAATGGATAATGGATAACTGATAATGGATAATAACTCGTTTGCATTTCATTATCCATTATCCGTTATCCATTATCCATTATTAAGATTGTCTTTTATCAAAACCAAATCGCTGTTAAAAATAGCGCGGACAATAAAAAGTTTTTTGCCGTCATTTGACCAAACAAAGTTCGAGATATTGCCCGACGTAAAATCGGTCAACGGTTTTTCCTTGCGGTCGCCGAGCGCGAGACTCCACAGATTGTCAATTCCGGCTTTGTTGAGATATGTCAGCGATTTATTATCGGGCGAAAATTTGAATTCGGGATTGATGTTCGATTCAAATTCCTTAACGCTCTTATCGATCTTTTCGCCGTCAAACCCGAGAACCTTGACCATCGGTTCGATATTCGGATTCCGGCTGTCAAATTCAAACGTGTGATATGCAATCAGTTTTCCGTCCGGCGAAAGGCGCGGGAAAAATTCCGACATCGTATTTTCGGGCATCACGGGAACGGCTTCGCCGCCGCTTATCGGAACCTTCATCAATTTGGTTTTTCCGCCGTCGCTCGTCTGCCGCATAAAGATCACGTTCTTGCCGTCTTTTGAAACTTGCAGCTGCGTGTCGATCACATTTTCGGCAGTTGTCAATTGCACCGCGTCGGCGGTGTCAGCGTTCATCCGCCAAACTGAAAAGCTGCCCGTCCGGTTCGAACTGAAAACGATATATCTGCCATCGGGCGTAGCGACCGGATTTTGATTGATACCGCTGTTTGCCGTCAGCTGTTTTTCGTTCGCGCCGTTTTCCTCGATGGAAAAAAGATTAATTTCCTTACCCGTATTCTTGACAAATAAGATCTTTCCGTCCGGCATCTGCGAAATACCCGCGTAACCGAGCAGATTTTTGTTTTCGACGAGCAATTGCCGCATCTCGCGCGTTTGCGGGTCGCGTGACCAAAGACTCGAGATCGCATCGATCCGCGTTGCGACCATCGTACTGCCGTCTGCCGACACGCTGACCGAACCGTAATCGCTCGTGTCGGTCGTGATTTGGCGGGTTTCGCCTTTCGGATATGAAAGATGCCAGACTTGCGAGTTTTCGCCCGGATTTGCCTTCCCGACCAGAACAATTCCGCCGCCGTTGCGCATCCATTCAAAATTGCGGACGCCGAGCCAGCCTTTTTCGCCGACAACTTCAAGTTTTTTATCTTTTAAGCCAATCGTCACGATCTGCAATTTCTGATTCAGATCGTTTTTATTTTTGAAAACGCCGACCAAAATTTTATTGCTCTCCGGCGACCAGTCAATGCCGATGAATTGGTCGTAATTGATTTCTTTGGTCTGGACAAAAGATTCGGGATTGGCACCGTCACTGCCCGCGATAATTATCGTGTCGCCGCCTTCGTTCGGATTATGGCGAATAAAGGCAAGCCTTTTACCATCGGACGAAAATGTCACTTTTGAATCAACGTCAACGATGATCTTTTTGATTTCACCGCCGAGCGTCGGAATTTGATAAAGCGTTCCGACTCCTTTCTCTACCTGCACGTAATAAATAAAATTACCGTCAGACGTAAAGGTCGGTTGGTAAAAATTCATCATCGAGGGTGGCACGAGCGAAATAATACTGCCGGTCGCAACTTGTCTGACGACCAAACCTTCTTTACCTTCCTGACGATTGATGAAGGCGACAAATTTTCCGTCGGGCGAGATCTCCG
>JBBQOA010000158.1:0-8766 GCA_038330465.1 Pyrinomonadales bacterium | reverse complement strand
TGATATTTATCAAAATCCGTGCCAAACTTGATGTCCTATCAACTATTCATTAAATACGCCAATTCAACGATTTAAGTGAGATGTTTTGGCTTTGCGGGACAAATCTGGCGCGGATTTTTTCTCATTGGATGTAAAAAAATCCGCGCCAGATTTATCGCCTGATTAAAAAAATATCTTTTCAAAGATAAAACAGTTGACGAAAAAATTCGACAACCGTTTTATTTTTTATGATTCTAGCCAAAATCAAACTGCCTAAATATCAGATCAAGTCGGTCACGGTCGCTTTTCGCTCGACTTTGTTCCAGCCGACAACCGCGCCTTTAAAAGCGTTTTTGACGGATTTGATCATCACCGAATACATCACCTGTCGATAGCCGAAACGCTGAACGGGAAGCCACGCGAGCAGTTTCCAGTTTTCTTTGCGCTCGAACGTAAAACCGACCGCCGCCGCGAGCAGATCAACGACGAGAAAGAAAGCGTAATAAAAAACGACTTCCGCAACGTGCGGCGCGATGAATTCCTTCGGATGTTCGAGCCGCTGCACCAAATAGTTGAGCATCGTCCAGACGAACATCAGATCCATCAACGGCGCGACAAGCGGAAAAAGAATCTGAAAGATCCAAACGTTCGGCATCGCGACAAAGCCGAGCGCGCCGAATTTTTTATTGAACAGTACGCGGCGGTGTTTCCACATACATTGGAGCGTGCCGAACGACCAGCGGAAACGCTGCTTTGCCAAGCTTTTGAACGTGTCCGGCGCTTCGGTGTAGGCAACGGCGCGTTCGGCGTAGGCGATGCGGTAACCCAATTGGCGAACGCGCAAAGTCAGATCCTGATCTTCCGCGAGCGTGTTCGATTCAAAACCTTCGGCTTGTTCGAGTGCTTCGCGCCGCCACGCGCCGACCGCGCCGGGCACGACCGTGATCGCATTCAGTCCGGCAAATGCGCGGCGGTCAAGATTTTGCGACGTGATATATTCGAGCGCCTGCCATTTTGTGATCATATTCAGGCGATTGCCGACTTTGGCGTTACCGGCGACCGCGCCGACCGTTTTATCGGCAAATTGTTTGGCAAGTTCGCAAATCGTCGTCGGCGTGAAAAGCGTGTCGGCGTCGAGTCCGATGATGATCTCGCCATGCGCTTTTTTGAGTCCGAAATTCAGCGCGTCCGCCTTGCCGCAGTTGGCAAGCGTGAAAAGCTGAACTTTTGATTCTCCGGCAAATTTTTCTCTGACGACGCGGCTCGTGCCGTCGGTCGAACCATCGTCAACGACGAGAATCTCAAAATTCGGATAATTCGATTTGAGCAGGCTTTTTAAGGTTTTGCCAATGACTTTTTCCTCGTTAAAAGCGGGCACGATGACCGACACGAAGGGCTGATAAGATTCGTCCAAAACTGTTTTTTGTTTGATGAACCGCGTTCGCAAAGCAAGAATTGCGATGAACAACAGCCGCGCCGTTCCCAAAATGATGCCGAGCCAGAAAAGCCATTTCATCGTTTTGTTGAAAAACCAGAACATCGAAAACGCCATACCGTTGGCTTGCGTGATAATGCGTTCGTTTTCGGCGATGAACGGCATCGTTTTATCCTGCGAAAGTCCGGCAAGCTGTGAAATTGTCACGAATTTATAACCTTTCGCCTGCAATGTTTCAATGATTTTCGGGAGCGCGGCAAGCGTCTGCGAACGATTGCCGCCGCCGTCGTGAAGCAGGACGACCTGCCCGCGAACATCTTCGTCCGAAGTTTGATTCGTAATGCCGTCAACCGTTCGTTGGACGATCTCATCGGTTCCGGGCGTCTGCCAATCGTCGGGATCGATATGCAGTCCGACCGTGATATAACCGAGTTTTTTGGCTTCGACGATCGGTTCGACCTCGTCGGCGGTCGTTGGTTCGGCGTCGCCGAAATAAGGCGCGCGGAAAAGCGTCGTCGAGCGTCCCGTCAGCGATTGGATCAGACGCTGCGTCGCGTTGATCTCGACAGTCGTGACGCCGTTCGGGATTTCGCCCAGATTCGGATGCGTGAACGAATGATTGCCGATGTCGTGACCTTCATTGACAATGCGCCGGATCAAACCGGGATTTTCCTGTCCGTAGCTGCCGACAACAAAGAACGTCGCGGGAACATTTTCTTTTTTCAGTTCATCCAAAATTTTCGGCGTCCAATCGGGATCGGGACCGTCGTCAAAGGTCAGCGCGACCATTCCCGGATGATCGCCGGTTCGCTGAATGACATAGCTCGACGGCGTTGCCGTGTAAGTTTCATTCGAAAGCCCGCCGTTTTCATTGAATTTCAGCGTCCGGCTGCCGTCCTGCGGTTCGGCGATGACCTGCAAAATTTCGCCGATGCCTTCAAAATCGATGTCGTAACCGTAGCGAATATTTTTGAGATTTTCGACATCGGGATTTGCCGTCTTGTCGCCGCCGAAGACGTCCCACAAGCTCGGGTCTTCCGAACCCAAACGCCAGAGCGCGAAACCGAACGGCTTGAATTTCTGCGACGCGCGAATTTGATTAAAAGCCGTCACCGCGTCGAGAAACCAGACCGTGTGATGCGAACCGTCGTCTTCGTCGTATGAAAAGAAAGGGTTTTGCGATTCCGCGTCAAATTTGATCTTCGCGTCGGAATCGCGCGCCGAGAGAACCGATTCCTGAAACGAAACTTCGGACGCTTCTTTTTCTTTGTTCGACCAATCGTAGCCGTAATTTCCGATGCAGACGATGGTTTTTGCCGGATTCAGATCCTTCATCCGTTTCGCCAGGATCTGTTCGAACCAGTCTTGCGAAGAAATTGCGCCGGACGTTCCGGTTGCCCAGTGTTCGTCGTAAGCCATCAGCATCAGATAATCGGAAAAATCGGCGTAAGCTTTGTAATTCCAGTCGGGATTGTCAAACGGAACGGCTTGCGCGACCATCCATCCGCGCGCGTGAAACGCCGCGTAAAGCGATTTCATAAACTCGAATAGATTGGCTTGCGATTTTTGCGGAACTTCTTCGAGATCGATCGTCAAACCCGCGAATTTGTTGTCTTCGACCATTTTGGTCAGCGCGTCGATCAATTTCTGCCGCGATTCTTTGGTCGCGACGAGCCGCGCTAAGATTTGCGAATTCCAAACCTCGTCCTTGTAATTTTGGACGAGTGGCAGGATCGGCATCTGCGGTTTTTCTTTGCGGATCAGATCGATGGCTTTTTGGTCGAAATCCGGCACGAGCGGATTGTCGCCGTCCTGCAGCCGAACCCATTCGGGCGCGAGCCAGTCGATCTTTTCGATGTTGCGTTTGAGCGAGGCGTAGCTTGTGTCATCGTAATTGACATAAAAACCAACGGTCAGCGGACGTACTCCGCCGTCGTACAAATTTGCTTGAAATTGCGAAGAATCTTCGTTCGAATCAACACTTTCAGGAGTCGGCGAGTCGTTGTTTTGCGAGAGGATCGTTTTGGCACGAATGCTAAACGACGGCAAAAAAGGCGTCACATAAAGACTGAAAAAGAAAATCCCGATCAAAATTATGATGATCGTCGATAAAGAAACGGCAAAAAGTCTGGCTCTTTTCCAACGCTTGCCATTGGGGGCATAAAAAATCGGCAATTGTAAATTTTTCATTAAAATAAATTTTCAAAATAATAAAGTTAAATAAAGTCGAGACGGCATCAACCTTTAGCAACGCGCATACCAAAGCGAAATTAACAAATAATTAGACTTAAGTCGGATGTCGAGAGCGTTTTACTGTGGCATTTTGGCAGTTTTCTCAAAATCGCCACGCCCTGCGAGAATTGGATTTTATGCGGCTGTTTCCGGCAAATTTTCGATATTGAACGAAATATAAAAACGCGCGCCTTTTTCCGGTTCGCTTTCGACCGTGATTTCGGCTTCGTGTTCCTGCAAAATTTGTTTGACGACGACCAAGCCCAAACCCGTCCCGCGCCCGCGTTCTTTGGTCGTAAAAAGCGGCTGAAAGATCTTCGCGCTCGTTTCTACGGTCATTCCCGTCCCGCTGTCGGCAAATCGGGCGACGACCTTTTCGTTTTCAAATTTAGTCGAAACTTCGAGTTTACCGCCAGTCGGCATCGCGTCGAGCGCGTTGTTGACGAGATTGAGAAAAACTTGCTGAAGACGATTCGCGTCGCCCGCGATCGGCGGCAGATCTTCGGCAAGATCCGTAATCAATTCAACCTTGTTTTCTTCGAGTGTCGGTTCGATCGCGTCGAAGATCTTTTTCAGCAGATCATTGAGATTTAAGGAAATATGTTCGCTGACGCCGAAGCGCGTGCGGTCGAGCATTTCGCGGACGATCTGTTCGATCCGCTCGATCTGCGTATTGATCGTCTGCAAACGATTCGCTTCTTTTGAATCGGTTGCAAGGGAAGCTTGCAGCAGCTGAACGTGACCGCTGATGAGATTGAGCGGCGTGCCGACCTCGTGCGCAAATTGGGCGGCGGTTTGTCCGGCGGCGGCGAGGCGTTCCATTTCGGTCATCCGGCGCGTCGTCCGGAAGAGTTCGAGATTGGCGGTTTCGAGCTGTTCGTTTTTCTGTTTGAGCGCCAGTGTCGCCTCACTCACTTTTTCTTGTAAAATCTCGGTTTGGTGTTCGCGTTCCAAAGTCATTTCGCGGATCTGCGACATCATTGAATTAAAATTGTCGGAAAGCTGCCCGAACTCGTCCTGTTTTATTTCGTCGGCAATTTCCGCCGATAAATTTCCGGTCTTGGCTTTTTCCATCGCCGTCAGCAGTTTTTCGAGCGGTTGATAAACCAGATTTTGAAAAAGCAGATAAAATGCAGCGGTCATCAAAACGATCGTGGCGATCGCGATCCAGATCAGTTTGGTGATGTATTGTAAAGCAATGGTCGAAACCGTGTCGAGTTTTTCGACGACTTCGACCGCGCCCGAAACTTTGTTTTTAATAACGATCGGCGCGAAGATCCGAAACCGCGAATCGCCCGCATCAGGCGATTGAGCATTAACGAGCTGCGAAGGCATTCCCGACCGCAGAGCGTCCTGCGTTTCGACGGGAATTTGCTCGGAAGGCAAACTGTCATCGGATGCGCTTTGTTCGCTAAATTCCGTATTTTCCAGTTTCCAAACGCGAACCGTGACGAGATTCGGACGCGAACCGCTGACGAGATTTGTCAATTGCTGTAAATCGGTCGGGTTGATTTGTTCGGGCGAAAGCGAAAGATTATCGGCTAAATTTTGGGCTTGCAGTGTGGCGAGTTCTTTTTGCTGGCTTTGAATTTGCGATGCGATATTGGCGCTGATCACGAGAAATGAAATGACCAGCAAAACAAGCGCGACCACTGACGCGAGCAGGGCAGTTTTAATATGCAGTTTGAGCGATGGCATCAACGCCATTATAATCAAATTTTTTATTATGAAAATACAGCCAGCCGAAAATTTACAAGGAACGATAAATTTACCCGGCGATAAATCCATTTCGCACCGCGCCGCGCTCGTTTCGGCGCTGGCAAACGGCGAAACGCGCATCGAAAACTTTGCGACGAGCGCCGATTGCGCTTCGACGCTCGACTGTCTCGAACAACTCGGCGTCGAGATCGTTCGGGAAAATTCAACCGTCTTTGTCAAAGGTGTCGGCAAAACGGGTTTTCAGGCGGCGGAAAATCCGCTTGATTGCGGAAACTCCGGCACGACGATGCGGCTGCTCGCGGGCATTTTGGCGGGACAGCGGTTCGATTCGGTTTTGAGCGGCGACGAAAGTTTGTCGATCCGTCCGATGAAACGCGTGATCGCGCCTTTATCGGAAATGAACGCGCGAATTGAAGCGACGGAAAATCACGCGCCCTTGAAAATTTTCGGCAAAAATCCGCTGACGGCGATCACTTTTGAGGCGCAGGTCGCGTCGGCGCAGGTTAAAAGCTGCGTGCTGCTCGCCGGACTCAATGCCGACGGGAAAACTTCGGTGCTCGAAAAAACGCCGACGCGCGATCATACCGAAAGAATGCTTCGCTGGTTCGGCGTTGAAGTTGCGGAACAAACGGCGGAAAACGGAAAATTGTTGACGGTTTCGGGCGCCGCCCGTTTGACGGCGAAAGATCTGCTCGTTCCTTCGGACGTTTCTTCGGCGGCGTTTTTTCTTGTTGCGGCGGCTTGTCTGAAGGGGTCGGAACTCGTTTTGCCGAACGTCGGGCTGAATCCGACGCGCCATGCGGTGGTCGAAGTTCTGCGCTCATTCGGCGCGGAAATTGAAGTTTTTAACGAACAGGAAATCGGCAACGAACCGCTCGGCGATCTGCGTGTGCGCGGCACCGGAAAGCTGCGGTCGAAACTTTCTTCGAATATTCTGCGCGGCAAGATCATCGCCAATCTGATCGACGAAATTCCGATTCTGGCGGTCTTTGGAACGCAGATCGAGGGCGGACTCGAAATTCGCGAAGCGTCGGAACTGCGCGTCAAGGAATCCGACCGGATCAGATCGGTCGTCGAAAATCTGCGGAAAATGAATGCCGATGTCGAAGAATTCGAAGATGGTTTTCGCGTCGGCAAATCCGACTTGAAAGGCGCTCGCGTCGAATCGTTCGGCGACCACCGGATCGCGATGGCATTTGCCGTTGCCGCGCTTTTTGCGAAGGGCGAAACGGAAATTTTCGGCGCCGAATGTGCGGCGGTTTCGTTTCCCGCGTTTTTTCAAACGCTGCAAACTGTGGCACAGTAAAAGGGAAAAAAGGGAAAAAGTTCGGGTAAAATTTTTTGGCGGCTTTTGACCTTTCTATTTTCAATTTCGATGAATAACGAAACTCGCATAATTTTGACGGGCTTTATGGGCGTTGGCAAATCAACTGTTGCCAAGCATCTCGCGCATTTGCTCGAATGCGCGCGCATCGATCTCGACGGAGTGATCATCGAAAGCGAACATCGGACGATCGCCGAAATCATCGAACAGGAAGGAATGGAAAGATTTCGTCAGATCGAAACCGAGAATCTGCGGCACATCTTGGAAACCGATGCAAAAATTATCGCGCTCGGCGGCGGCGCCTGGACGATCGCGGAAAATCGCCGTCTGATAAAATCGCACAATTTCACGACCGTCTGGCTCGAATCCACTTTTGAACATTGCTGGCTGAATATCGCCGCTTCAAAACGCGTCCGACCTCTCGCGCGAAATAAACCGGACGCGCTCCGGCTTTTCGAAGAAAGACAGCGGGTTTATTGTCTGGCAGACTGGCATTTCATCATCCGTCCGGAACTCAATTCGTTTGAGATCGCCCGCCAAATCGCCGATGAAGTTTTTTCGTTGACAAACATCTGACGATTTTTCTCGCCCGCCGACATTTATCGGATAAACCATTTGAATTACTTGGTTTGCCGTCAAAATTCCTTTGTTATTTCGAAGTTACAAATTACAAATTACAAAACCAAACCGTTCTTTTTATGCGAGGTTTTTATGTAACCTCGAATTTTTTTGTAATTTGTAATTCTTAAATGATTAAAGCGGCAAAGTCCGCCAAGTAAAATGCCAAACAGTTGGGAAATTTAAAAAGACTATTAATCCTCTATTCATCTTTCCTTGTGTATAATTGCAAAATGCGTGTTTTGCTGGTCGAAGATGATATTCGGATTGCCAATTTTGTCGCGAAAGGTCTGCGCGAAAATAGTTATGCGGTCGATACGGCGGCGGACGGCGAGGCGGGGCTTTATCAAACGGCGATCAACGAATACGACGTCATCATTCTCGACGTGATGCTACCGAAAAAAGACGGTTTTGCGGTCTGCCGCGAACTCCGTGAAAAAAACGTCAAAACGCCGGTCTTAATGTTGACGGCGCGGGATGCCATCGAAGATAAAATTACGGGTTTGGATTTCGGCGCCGACGATTATCTGACAAAACCTTTTGCTTTCAATGAATTGCTCGCGCGAATCCGCGCCCTTTTGCGGCGCCAGCAAGAAATTCGTCCCGCCAAGATCATTATCAACGATCTGGAAATTGACACGACGGCGCAGCGCGTTCGGCGCGGCGGAAAAGATATTTCGCTGACGACCAAAGAATATGCTTTGCTCGAATATCTGGCGCGGGAACGCGGTTGCGTGGTCGGGCGCAGCGCGATCGCCGAGCACGTTTGGGACGAAAATTTCGATGCTTTTTCGAATCTGATCGAGGTTTATATCAAACGTCTGCGCTCGAAAATGGACGAAGGTTTTTCGGTGCAGTTGATTCACACGCGGCGCGGCGCCGGTTATATTCTGGATGAAAATGCTTGATTCGGTTCGCACACGTCTGACGCTCTGGTACGTCGCCATTCTGGCGTTGGTGATCATCGTTTTCGCCGGTCTGACATTTTTTTTCACGGTCAGAGTTTTAAATCGTGATTTGAATTCGCGGCTTGAAGAAATGTCGCGCAATTTTAAGGTCGCGCTCAATGCCGAGCAATCGGACGAAGAAGAAAATCGCCAATCGGATCAAATCGTCCGCGAAACGCTCAACGAATTCATTTTCCGCGATTATCAGTTTGCGATTTTTGCGGGCGACGGGCGTTTGATCGCCTCAACGGTCGGCTTCGTTTTACCGGACAATATCGAAAAATCTCCGCCTTTGAGCGATGCAAAAATTGCCGGCGAAACCTTTCGCGTTTATGTTTCGCCGTTTGAAAACGGTCAAAATCAATATCGTCTGCTGATCTTTTATTCGCTCAAAGAACAAACGACCTTTGAGGATCGCCTGACGCGGATATTTCTCGTCGCCGTTCCGGTTGCCTTACTTTTTTCCGGAATCGGCGGCTATTTTCTGGCGCGGAAAAGTCTCGCGCCGATTG
>JBBQOA010000157.1:0-8829 GCA_038330465.1 Pyrinomonadales bacterium | reverse complement strand
ACGCCGTTTGAAGGCACTGATCCGCCGGAACTTTATCACAAATACGTCGGACACGACGACAACCGCGATTGGTATGCATTCACGCAAATCGAAACGCAATTGACAGTCGATAAAATCCACAACGTTTGGCATCCGCAGATCGTCAACGACATTCATCAGCAAGGCGCGTTCGGGGCGCGTCTGTTTTTGCCGCCGTATCTCGCGCCGGTCGAACCGAACGTCCCGAAACAGCTTGTCGAAGGCTACACCGAACTCGGCAATTTCGTCGCCAAAGACCTGCGCGGAAAAGGTTTTGAAGGCATCACAACCGATTCGACCTACGACGCGTGGACGCCCGCGCGCGCCTATTCGCACTATCACGGCGGCGTACGAATCTTATCGGAAACCGCGAGCGCGAAATTAGCGACGCCGATCAACGTCAAATTTGAAGACCTGCGCGGCGGTTTGATGTATGATGCGAAAAAGGAAACGCCAAATTTTGCGCCCGTCTGGAAAGGCGGCGAATGGCATTTAAAAGATATTACAAGCTATATGACGAACGCCGCGTTTTCGATCCTCAAACACGCGTCCGACAACCGCGCAAAATGGCTGACGAGATTTTACGCGATCGGCAAAGAAGCCGTCAGACCGCGCAAAGATGGTGAATTATTCGCCTATATTTTCGACAAGAAAAACAGTCGTTATGACAGTAAATTTTGGCAAATAATACATCGGGCAGGCGTAGAAACAAGAGCCGTTAGTAAATTTACATATGAGGGTAAAAATTACGAAGATTGGACAGTTTTAATTCCAATGAATCAGCCTTACGCAGGTTTTGCAAGAGCAATGATTGATGAAGAAATTTATCCTGATTTGCGCGATACAAAAGGTCAACCGATTCCGCCATACGACGTAACGGCTCATAATCTCGCTTTATTGACTGATACAAAACTTATAGAAATAAAAAGTCCATTTAAGTTGCCGAAAACTCCTAAAGGACGTGAAGGCGGACTCGGAAATGGTAATGGCTTGGGATTCGGGGGAAGCAAACCATTTCCAAAATTACTTTATAAATCTTATGTTCCTTCGATGGATGAAGGTTGGACTCGTTGGATTTTAGACGCTTACAAACGTGACATTGAAGCTATTACAAAAGACCAATTTTTATATGAATCTGTTTTTGATAAAGAAATAAAAGATAGTGATCTTTCTACAAAAACAAAGCTAATCATCTTTCCCGACCAATCGCCGAATCAAATCTTGAACGGCTACGCGAAAGGCGCGATGCCCGACGAATTCGTGGGCGGCGTTGGCGCCGAAGGCGTCGCAAACTTAAAGAAATTCGTTGAAGACGGCGGAACTTTGGTCTTTCTCAACCGCGCTTCGGATTTCGCGATCGAACAATTCGGTTTGCCCGTCAAAGATGTCACAAAAGGCTTGCCGCGCAAGGATTTTTACATTCCCGGCTCGATCTTGCGGACGGAAATCGATACCACAAACCCGATCGCCAAAGGAATGTCCGCGCAATCGATCGCGTGGTTTGAAGATTCGCCCGCGTTTGAAGTTTTGTCAGAACCGTCTGCGGTAGCGGATGGTTTAACCAAAAATATCAGTCCGAAAAACGTCGAAATCATCGCCCGTTATCCCGAAAAACCAAACGAAATTCTCCTTTCCGGCTGGGCACTCGGCGCCGAAAAGATCGCCGGAAAAGCCGCGCTCGTTTCAATCAACATCGGCAAAGGCAAGATCATTCTGTTCGGTTTCCGCCCGCAATATCGCGGACAATCCTTGGCGACCTTTCCGCTCTTTTTTAATGCGATCGAGAATTAGGGAAATTAGCCACGAAATAACACGAAAGGACACGAACAAAACTAAAACAAACATTTAATAAATTATTTCGTGTCCTTTCGTGTTATTTCGTGGCTTGAAAATTAGAGCAAAATCGAACTTAGTGTATGGAAAAAATGAACCAAAAGGTAAAAGGTTGTGTTTTTACGGCTCCATACATTCAGATCTTCATTTTATCCCATAGATGTAGTTTGAATCTGCTATAAAACAAAAATAATATAAATTATTTCGTGAAATTTCGTGTTATTTCGTGGCTTAAAAATTAAATCTTAAAAATAAATTTTATGGAAGAGAAAATCCTCTACAAAGACCTTTCATATAAAATTGTCGGATTGGCAATTGAGGTTCGTAAAGAACTTGGCTACGGCTTTTTGGAAAAAGTTTACGAAAATGCTTTGATGATTTTATTTGAAGAAAACAAGATTGAAGCCAGGCAACAAGTTCCAATTAAAGTTAATTTTCACGGTCGCGTAATTGGCGATTACATCGCTGATATTTTAGTTAAAGATTCCATAATATTGGAATTGAAATCGCAAGATAAAATTGCCGAAATTCACAAAGCGCAAACTCTAAATTATCTCAGAGCAACCGGACTCAAACTCGCCATATTGCTAAATTTTGGAAAAGACCGACTCGAAGCCAAAAGATTGGTTTTATAAAATTTTTCGTGCCTTTTCGTATTATTTCGTGGCTAATTTTCCAACGAATTCTCTAATGTCCGCCCGGACCGGCGCCGGGTTTGTTTTTCTTGAGCAGAAAGACGAGCGGCATCGCGCAGATAATCATAATCATCAGAAAATAAAAAGCGTCGAGAAAGGCGAGCATATTTGCCTGTTTCAAAACCTGCGCCCACATCAGACCGCGCGCCTGATTTGTCGCATCGATCGCGGTCGCGCCCTGCTGCTGCAAATATTGTGTTGTACGGCTCATCCATTCAACGAAATTGGGGTTATAATCCGACGTGTAATAGCCGAGCGTATTTGTGTGATACTGGGCGCGGCGCGAAAGAACGGTCGAAAGGATCGCGATCCCGAAGCTGCCGCCTAAGTTGCGCGAAAGATTCATCAGCGCCGAGACGTTGTTGGTTTTCCCCTGCGGAATTCCTGTGTAGGCGGCAGTATTGATCGGCACAAAGAGAAACGCGAGACCGAACGCCTGATACGCGCGCGCCCACGCAAGGTCTGAATAACCGACATATAAATTGAGCGTCGTTAAATGCCACAAAGCGAGCGCCGAAACGATTAAACCGAACCGGATCAGCCAACGACACTGCACGCGCGAGAACAACACGCCGCCGACGAGCGGCATCATCAGCATCACGACAAAACCGCCGGGAGAGATGACCATTCCGGCGGTCACCGCGTCGTAACCGAGCAGGGTTTGCGTCATCAGCGGGAGCAGAAACGTCGAACCGAAAAGGATAAACCCGACCGCGAAAAGAAGTATAAAAGAACTCGCAAAATTGCGGTTTAAGAGCATTCGCACGTCAACCGCCGGATTTTTATGATAAAACTCCCAAACGACGCCGACGACCAGCGCGACCGCGCCGATAATTGCAAAGCGGATGATAAAATTCGATGAAAACCAATCTTCGCGGTTGCCTTCGTCGAGGACGATCTCGAGCGCGCCGATCCCGAGCGCGATCAGCGTGATGCCGAGCCAGTCGATCGTAAAGCCTTCTTTTTTCATCTTTGCGCGTTCGACGGTCGTGCTTTCCGGCTCACGCACGAAATACCACGTCAGAAAAAGCGAGACGATGCCGATCGGCACATTGATAAAAAAGATCCAGTGCCAACTGTAATTATCGGTGATCCAGCCGCCGACCGTCGGACCGATCGCGGGCGCGAAAACGACGCCGAGACCGTAGATCGCAAAAGCGATTCCGCGTTTTTCGACCGGCACGGTGTCGGCGATGATCGATTGTTCGCTCGGCGCCAGTCCGCCGCCGCCCAAGCCTTGCAGGATGCGGAAAAAGATCAGCATTCCGAGATTTGTCGAAACTCCGCACATAAACGAGCTGACGACAAAAATGATGACGCACGCCATATAAAACGCTTGCGTCCGAAAAATGTCGCGAGCCAGCCCGAGATCGGCAAAATCATCGCATTGGCAACGAGATACGAGGTCAAAACCCACGAAGCTTCGGTCTGTCCGGCGGAGAGACTTCCAGCAATATGCGGCAGCGCGACGTTCGCGATCGAAGTGTCGAGCACTTCCATAAACGTCGCGATCGTCAAAATCACGATGATCAAGATCGGATTGATTCCCGAACGCGGTTCAGACTTCAATTTTGCGTCAAGTGCGGCAGCGTTGGTTGCCATAATTACCTCACTTTGACGCTCGGTTCGACCGACATTCCGGGCGCGAGCAGATGAACATTGTCGGGTTTTTCATCAAAAACGATCTTGATCGGCACGCGCTGGACGACCTTGACATAATTTCCCGTCGCATTCTCCGCCGGCAAAACGCTGAAACGCGATCCGGTCCCGACCTGAAAGCTCTCGATCTTGCCGTGAAAAGTTTTGCTCGGATAGGCGTCAACCTCAATCTCGACCGACTGCCCGACGCGCATCAGTTCGAGTTGGGTTTCCTTGAAATTGGCGACGACCCAAATGTCGTCCGAGAGCGAGAGCGCCATCAAAGCCGCGCCGGGCTGGACGAGCTGTCCTTCTTCGACCGTCTTGCGCGTCACGAAACCGTCTTCGGGCGCGTAGATCTTCGTGTATGAAAGTTCGAGTTCGGCTTGGTGCACGGCGGCTTCGGCTTGTTCGATGCTCGCCTCGCTCGTGCCGATCTGCGATTCGGTGGCGGCGATCCGTTCGGGCGCCGCCTCAGCGTCGAGCAATCTGCCGTTCGATTCATCAACCTGCGACCTTGTTAAATCGATCTGCGCCAGCGATTGCCGGTAATTATCCTGCGCGGTGACGACGTTTGCCTGCGCCTCGCTGACCCGCGATTGCGCCGCGTCAACCTGTTTTCGCGCCGCGTCGAGCTGCGATTGCGAAGTTTGCAGCGTCGTCGTCGCCTGATCGAGCGATTGCCGGGAAATGTCGCCCTTATTGAAAAGCGCGAGCCGCCGGTTATATTCTTTCTCGGCTAATTCCAGATTTGCCTGCGCCTGAGGAATCTGCGTCCGCGTCTGCGCGAGATTCGCCTGCGCGGTTTTGACCGCCGATTGCGCCTGCCGGATCTGCGATTCTTTGGCGTCCGCCGCGATTCTGGTTTGCGCGACATTGCTCCTAGTCGTCTGCACGTTCGAACGCGCCTGATTCTGACTCGCGGCGGTCGTCTTTCGCGTCAGATCGACGTTTGCCCGTGATTGATTTTTTTGCGCCTCGGCAGTGCGCAGTTGCGCCTTGGCTTGTTCGAGCCGCACTTCAAAATCCTGCGTGTTCAATTCGACCAGCAAATCGCCTTTTTTGACCTTCTGATTTGCTTTCACGTAAACTTTCGTCACATACGCCGAAACTTTCGGACTGACCTGCACGACGTCGCCCTCGATAAAAGCATCGTCGGTCGATTCGAACTGCCGCGCGTAAAGCCAGTAAATCAAACCGCCGATGATCAGGACGAGCGCGACCGCCCCGACGATCACGAGCGGAAAACCGCGCTTTTTCGGCGGCGTTTCGACATCGATCGTTTTATTAGATTCCGTTTCCGGCGCGATTTCCGGTACGCTTGAATCGGTTTCAGGCGGCTCTGTTTTGTTTTCTGGTTCTGTGGGAATCGATGCTTTTCCATTCTTGCTACTGTTATTTCCGTTTGTCGAAACTTCGGTTTGCGACTTTTTTTCTTCCACTTGCTCGCTCATTTTCCCCCGTTCCTGCTAAGTTAGTAAGCACTTACTTGTAAATTTTTTATCTCATTTTCGCCGGGATTTGTCAAACTTTCAAAGTTGGCTCAAACCACTTCCGTGAAGTTTCTCAACTTGAGCCGATTTTCGGGCGTTGGCATTGAATCGCCCGAAATCCGATTTATGAAACTGTCAAATCCGTGAATTCGTTGTAAAATACGATCACAGGAGAAAAACAAATGACAACTATCAGCTTGATGACAATTTTTTTGGCAATCGGCGGTTTAGGTTTTTTGTTTCTGCTGGTCTCTTTTATCGTCGGTGATATTTTCGACGCGATCGGATTCGATTTCGACGGCAGTATGAATGGACACGGCGATTTCGGTTTACTCGACAGCCGTGTGATCAGTATTTTCTTAACGGCTTTCGGCGGCTTCGGCGCAATTGGCGTATCGCTCGGTTTCGGCGCCTTGACAAGCTCGCTTTTCGGTGTTTTGGGCGGCGTGTTTTTCGGCGCGCTGGTCTTTTATTTCGGTAAATTTCTTTACAGCCAACAATCTTCGAGCTCCGTCACGGAAGAAGATCTGCTCGGACGTTCGGCGCAAGTGGTCGTCGCGATTCTTCCCAATCAAATCGGACAGGTTTCCTGCCGCGTCGGCGAAGAAAGAGTCGAAAAGATTGCGCGCACCCTTGACGGTTCCGGCATAAAAACCGGAGAAACCGTCCGCATCGAAGCAATCACGAGCGATGCTCTGATCGTCAGCATCGATAAGGGCGAAGGTTTCTCGCTTTTTTCAGAAAAGGCTTGAAATTTCCACAACTTTCAAATTAGAATTTCTGTCAAAATTATCAAAATTAGGTATTTGGTTTCGTTCAGAGTCCATGCTTCAAGGTGAAAAACCGCCGCGCTTCGCCGGCGGCTGACAAACTAAAGTTTGCACTCTGAACCTTTATAAAATGAGGTAAATAAAATGTTAGAATCTCCAATTATTTTAATCGTCGGTGTAGTGGTCGGGATCGTCGTCGCTTTGCTCGTCGTGCTGATGCTTTTGAGCAAAAACTACATCAAGGTTTCGCCCAATCAGGCGGCGGTTATTTCGGGTCGAACGCGCAAGCTCAGCGACGGAACGGTGGTCGGTTATCGTCAGGTGCGCGGCGGCGCGACGCTCGTCATTCCGTTTCTCGAAAAGGTCGAGTATCTCGATCTGAACGTCATTACAGTTCCGCTCGCGACCTCCCGCGCTTATACGGTGCAGGGCGTTCCGGTTTCGGTCAAAGCCGTTGCCAATGTCAAGGTCAAAGGCGATGATCAGAGCTTGCGGGCGGCGGCGGAAAGATTTTTGGGCATGCCGAAAGATCAATTTCACCAACTCGTTTTTCAAACTCTCGAAGGACATTTGCGCGCGATCCTGGGAACTTTGACGGTTGAAGAGATCAACAACGACCGCCAGTCTTTCGCGCAAAAACTGACTTCGGAAGCCGCCGGCGATTTAGAAAAAATGGGCATCGGGCTCGATGCTTTGACGATTCAGGAAATCTCGGACGAAGAAGGTTATCTCGACGCATTAGGCAAACGCCGGACGGCGGAAGTTAAACGCGATGCCGAGATCGGACAGGCGGAAGCCAACCGCGATTCAAAGATCAAAGCGTCGCAGGCTTTGCAGGAAGGCGAAAAAGTCCGGTTGTTGACCGAAGCGCAGATCGCGCAATCAACCCGCGAAACCGAAATTCAAAAAGCGCAGGTGCAGGCGGAAATTCAAAAAGAACGCGCAACGGCAAATCAAGCCGGACCGCTTTCGGAAGCCAAAGCGCAGCAGGAAGTCGTCGCCGAAGAGGTTCGCATCGAACGCATTCGGACGCAGGAACAGATCGCCGTTCAGGAACAGGAAGTTTTGCGCAAAGAAAAAGAACTCGAAGCAACGATCGTCAAACAAGCCGAAGCCGAGCGAAAAGCCGCTGTTTTGAGAGCGCAAGGATTGCAGGAAGCCGCGATTCTCGAAGCCGAAGGTAAAAAACAAGCGCAGATCGCGCAAGCCGAAGCCGAATCGCAAAAACTGCAAAAAGAAGGTCAGGGACGCGCGACGGCGGTCGAAGCCGAAGGTCGTGCCGAAGCCGAAAAGATCCGCGCGCTCGGTTTAGCCGAAGCCGAAAAATTGCAGGCGAAAGGTTTGGCGGAAGCCAAGTCAATCGAAGCGCAAGGTTTGGCGGAAGCGAAAGCGATCAAAGAAAAAGCCGCCGCGTGGCGCGAATTTAACGATGCTGCGCGTTTGCAGACGATCTTAGAAAAACTGCCGTCGATCATCGAAGCGAGCGCGCCGGTTTTCCGGGCGGTCGCCGAACCTTTGGGCAAGATCGACAAGATCGTGATGATCGATCAGGGCAACGGCAACGGCGACGGTCAAAGCGGCATCAGCCGTTTCGCACAAACCGCGCCGACGATCATTTTCTCGCTGCTCCAACAGCTGCAGGCGATGGGTTTGAACGTCCCGGAAATAATGGCGCAGCTCGGCATCAATCAGGACGAAAAATTGATCGAACCGAACGACAAGCCAAAACAAAATATCGCAGTCGAAAAAGAAGTAAAACCGAAAATTGTCGAGTAAAACGCGGCGATTTTCAATTATTCAAAGACGGTCAAGTGACCGTCTTTTTACTTTGTTCATTGAGTCTTTCGGTGCCTGCGTGGTAAATTGTAAATTTGCCAGAAGTACAATGAAAGAAAACATACAGACGACCCGTTTTGAAAACGGTCTGATAATTCTCACCGACAAGATGCCGGATGTCCGCAGCGTGACGCTCGGATTTTTTTTCCGCAAAGGCTCGCGCCACGAACCAATTGAACTTAACGGCATCTCGCATTTTATCGAACACGCCGTTTTTAAGGGAACCCAAAAACGTTCGGCGCTTGAGATCGCGATCGAAACCGACCGTCTCGGCGGCAATCTCGACGCCTTTACGATGCACGAAGAAACGGGTTTTGCGATTAAGGTCGTCGATGATCAGCTCGCCAAAGCCTTTGATCTGCTTGCCGATATGCTGACCGATCCGCGGTTTGACGAAAAAGAATTGCGGCGCGAACAAAAGGTCATCATCGAAGAGATCAAGATGACCGACGATTCGCCCGAAGATATTTTGGGCGAGATCTTCAACGAAAAACTTTTTCTCGATCATCCGCTCGGACTCTCGATCGCCGGCACGCCGAAAACGGT
>JBBQOA010000156.1:0-8835 GCA_038330465.1 Pyrinomonadales bacterium | reverse complement strand
AACTTTAGCAAACGGGTAAAATCACTTCATCGCCAATGCTCCTTGTTCTGACAAACCATTCATTCTACTTTTCTTCATCGGAAGTTTCTTCTTCCGCTGTTTCTTCAGCAGATTCGTTAATCGGAATTTCCGTTTCCTCTGCGGAAACTTCCTCATCCGAAACTTCGGTGCTTTCGTCCGATTCTTCACCGGATCCGGCACTGCTCGCTTCGACCACCGCTTTTGCCGCGGTCAGAATTTTTTCGGCTTCGTCAAGACTGACATCAAGAATATCAACCAAATCATCGACCGAAGTTGCCGCCAGAGATTCAACATCAAGAATGTTCTTTTCCTTTAAGTCATCGGCTTGTGCCGCCGAAACGCCCTGCAGCGCCGTAATCGGAACGGCTTCACCGGAAGCCATCATTTTGCCCATCTGCTGAGCAATTTCTTTCTTGATGATGTCTTCACTGATGATATTGATATCCCAACCGACAAGCCGCGTGGCAAGCCGCACGTTTTGTCCCTTTTTACCGATCGCGAGCGAAAGCTGGTCTTCGGTCACGATGACTTCCATCACGCGCCGATTAATATCGACAATGCGAACCTGACTGACCTTCGCGGGTGAAAGCGCGTTTGCCGCGAAAACCGAAGGTTCTTCCGACCATTCGATAATATCAATTTTTTCACCGCGCAATTCCTTGATGATCGACTGCACGCGCGAGCCTTTCATCCCGACGCACGCGCCGACCGGATCAACGTCCTTTTCGTTCGAAGAAACCGCGATTTTCGCACGATCGCCCGGCTCACGAACCGCCGATTTGATGACCACCGTGTCATCGTAAATTTCGGGCACTTCCATCTCGAACAATCTTTTAAGCAATTCGGCGCTCGTTCGCGAAACGATGATCTGTTGTCCTTTGAGATCCTTTGAAACATCGACGATGACAATGCGGATCCGTTCGCCCTGACCCCAATTTTCACTTCTGACCTGTTCGCGTTTCGGCGTGATCGCTTCGAGATTATTACCGAGATCAATGATCATATCACCGCGTTCAAAGCGTTTGACGGTACCGTTGATCAATTCGCCTTTGCGGTCGATATATTCTTCGTAAACTTTTTCGCGAACGGCTTCGCGCACCTTTTGCACCAAAATTTGTTTCGCGGTCTGCGCGGCGATCCGTCCGAGTTCTTCGGTCGGCAGCGGAATCAGCAGCACGTCGCCGAGTTCGATCTCATCGTCACCGGTCATTTCAACGGCATCGGCGAGCGAAAGTTCGAGCGAAGAATTTTCAACTTCCTGGACAACGGTTTTCTGCGCCGAAATTTCAACGATTCCCTCTTCGTCGTTCCAGTCAACTTCGATGCCTTCGCCGGTTTTGTCGTAATTCTTAAATTGCTTACGCGCCGCCGCTTTGACGGCATCTTTCATCGCTTCAATGATTAAATCACGGTCAAGACCGTGTTCGCTGCACAAGGCATCGATGTTCTGTCCAATGGTTGATGTCATAAATTCGTTAATTGTTAATCGTAAATTGTAGATCGTTGTTCGCTTATTTAATCAACGTTTTTACAATTTAAGATTAGCGCTTTTTCAACTCTGCGTTAATATCAATTTCCAAATTCGCTTTGGCAACGGCGCTGTAAGGAAAACTCGCTTCCCCGCCGGTTTTGTCGTCAAAGATAATTTCTTCGCCCTCGACTTTGACGATCTTTCCGCGAAAATTTTTCTGTCCGTTGATCGGCATTTTGGTTTTCACCCGCGCCAAACTTCCGGCAAACTTTTCAAAATCTTTCAAACTGTAAAGTTCGCGCTCGAGTCCGGGCGACGAAACTTCTAATAAATAAGCCGACTCAATCAAATCTTCCGCATCGAGCAGTTCGCTCATCTGACTGCTGACGGCGGCACAGTCGTTGTGCGTAATTCCGGGCTCTTTATCAATAAAGATGCGAATCGTCTTATTCTTCCCAAATCCGACGGCTTCGACGTGAACGAGTTCCAAACCGTTTTTTTCTGCCGTCCGTTCGGCGATCTGACGAATTCGCTCATCTATCGGGTGTTTACTCATAAAACCTGACCGCAAAATAAAAAGTGGGCGCGAAACCCACCTGACACGCCCCCGACGCATCGCGGGAAACGAATATCATACACGAAAACTGAAGTTCTTAGCAAGCGAGCTTATTGGACGCTCGTCTTTAATTTTTGGATGGCTGAATTTATTTCGCTCAGTTTATTTTCGGCTTTGGCGAAATTTTCCGGAGTTGTTTCATTTGAAAGGTCATCGAAAATTTTAATTAATTCGCGCGTTTCGGAAGTCATCCGATTTATTTCCTTTCTGACCTCTTGGATATTATTGTCGCCATCGGGCTGCGAATTCTTCGCTTCTTTGACGCCCCAATGCGTTATTTTCACAGTTCCCGGACGCGACGTTTCAGTAACCCAGCTTTGACGGCTCAGATGCTGGAATATTTCGGGAAAAGCGCCGAGAAAACCTTCTTTTTTGACAAGCTCTTTTAAGTCAACGGTTTCGGTCTCTTTTCCGCCGGTTATTTCATAAAGTTTTACTAAAACTCTGTGATAAACGTCCATATTTTTTGTAGTAAAATCCGGCTTTAAAGTTTCAAGTTTTTATTTCAAAACTGACTTTGGCTACAATTTTAAGTTTTATTTTAAAAATTGCAAATTAAAGGCTTTGCTTAAACCTCGAAGCCGGAAAACGAACTTATTCAAAAGCGATCCGCGCCGCGCCTAAAATTCCGGCATCGTCGCCCAAAACCGCCCGAACAAGTTTAGCACGCATTCCGGGTTCAAGAAATGCACGGCTTCGAATCTGGTCTTCAACGTGATGAATAAATAAATCCCAACCCGCTGCCGCACCGCCGCCGATCACGATCACTTCGGGATTTAGCAGATTTATTACATCAGCCAGCGCAATCCCGAGATAAAATCCGACTTGCCGAAAAACCTCCAGCGCAAGCTCATCGCCGTTTCGTCCCGCTTCGTAAACATCCGCCGACGTTAAGCGGACTTTGTTCTGCAAGACGGATTTCGGATATCGCGGCTCCATTTCGCGCGTCAGACGAACGACCGCCGACGCCGACGCGTATTGTTCGACGCAGCCGCGTGAACCGCAGCCGCACGGCGCTCCGTAGGGTTCGACACAAATATGACCGATCTCGCCTGCCGTTCCGTCAACCCCGCGCAAAACCGCGCCATTGATAATGACGCCGCCGCCGACCCCCGTACCGAGCGTCACCATGATCGAATTTTTAAAGCCTTTCGACGCGCCGAGGAAATTTTCACCAACCGCCGCTGAATTCGCGTCATTTTCGATCATCGCCTTGATATTCAATTCGCTTTCGAGCGCGGCAACCATCCGAAAACCGTCGAGACACGGCACATTCGGCGATTTCAACAAAATTCCTCCTTCGACGCTGACAGTTGCCGGCACCGCCGCCGCAATTGCTTGGATGGTGCCTTTCGATTTGACCGCTTCGCGGCATTCATTCGCGGCTTCGACAATCGTGCGGACGATCTCATCGGCACGGTCGGACTTCGGCGTCTCGCGCCTTGTTCGATAAAGAATATTGCCCTCGTGGTCGATCGCCGCCATTCGTAAATTTGTTCCGCCTAAATCGCAAGTCAGGACGATTTTTTTCATCTCAAGTTTTTTTGTCTGATTTTTTCAAGATTTGAGACGCAAACTACGGAATCTGCAATTCTTAAAAAGAAATTTAATATTTAATCCATTAAAGCAACAAAGGCATTTGCCAATCTGTCGCGCCAACTCGTCCAATTATGCCCGGTTTCGCCCTCGACATAGGTCACCGCATATCCCTTCCCGCGAAGCATTACATTGACACGGCGCGTATCTTCCGCGCCTTCAAGCGTGCCGTCGTCAAAATAAAATTTGAAACTTGTTTTAGTTGCGTCAAGTTTCGATAATTCCCTGACGACGCGCTCGTTATCAACCCAAAACGACGAGCTCTGCCCGCCGATCCGCGAAAAAACTTCGGGATATTTTAATCCGACCCAAACACTCGTAATTCCGCCCAATGATGCGCCGATAATTGCGCGCGCCTCACGAGATTTGATCGTGTGATATTTCGCATCGATCAACGGAACAACCTCGCTTCCGACAAAACGCGCATAATCGTCCGAAGCCCAATATTCTTTCAGACGGTCTTTGGGATCGAGAAAAACCATTATGAAAGATTTGATTTTTCCGGCTTTGACGAGATTTCGCTGAATTTGAACCGCCTTTGCGCGGGCGGCGTATTCGCTGCCGTCTTGAAAATACATAACCGGAAACCCTGCGCCTTTTTCGCGCATTTCGTAATCGTTCGGCAGATAAACCTTGATCGTTTTTTTGCCGTAAATTTTTGAATCGATCTCGATTTCCTTCAAAACCGGCGGAACGACGACATCGATAACTTCATTCGGGTTGGTCGGTTCGACATTTAATTTTTCATCCGTATCCCACTCCGTCGCTCTATAATCCGGCATCACAAAATAAGAATTTTCGCCGCCGACACCATTATCGACTTTGTTCGGATTCAGCGGATCGGTGATCCATTTGCCGTCAACGATGAGTTTGTATTCGACACGAGCCGTGTTCGGAAACTTCAAACCTATGTATTTTTTGCCTTTTATCCGGCTTGAAAGTTTTAGACTGCAAGGCTTCCAACCCGTAAAATCTCCGACAATTTCGACATCACTCGCCGAACCAAAATAAGCGAACCGCATAACGGAAGAATCTGATTTTTTCCCCTGCCAAATCACCGGATAATTTGACTCAGCAAGTGAAGTTGTCGAAAGAATAAATCCGTCTTTATAAACGAACGACAAAGCATTATTACACTCGTCTTCTTCCGACTTCTGACTACTAACTTCTGACTTCTTCCCTAAAACATAACGGTTATAAACAACATCAGGCGTGTCCGTGTTTTTGCCTGCCTGCAAATTGACGGCGAGGCGGATGAATTGCGCCATTGACCACGCGAGCGGAGTTGCCGAGCCGGTGCCTTCGCCGAATTTGAGTTCTGGAACGAATTGTTTGTCCGCCATTTTCGGCACGTTCGGCGAATCCCAGATTTGTTCGGGAATCATCAAACCGTTATTGGCGAATTTTTGCATTGAATCAAGGCGAGAATTGGGATTTAGGTTTTCAGATTTCAGATTTTCAGATTTCTTACTGCCTGAATCTTTTGTATCAACTTTCTGCTTTCCTTCGGACGATGTAACATCTGACAAATCAATTTTTACGTCTTCTGTTTTTCTACCGCTAACTGTGAGTAACGCTTTTAGTTTTTCTTTATTGAGAGATTGCAGTGCCAATTCATATTGTCCGCGTTCGCCGGAAAGCAACGCCCAAAGTCTGCCTTTGCCGGTGTATTTGCCGTCGAAATTCCAACGTCGTCCGTCGTCCATTTCGCCGTAGCCGTCGTGATTGTAACGATAAAAAGCATCGCCGTTCGGCGTTTGGACGCGAATCGTTTCGTCAATTACTTTTACCGATTTTTGAATCAAAGGATCGTCGGGCGATTTGATTCCCAAACGCACCAATTCCAAAAACCCCGCGTCAACAATTTCGCGTTCGTCGAACATTCCCGCGCCGTTGCCGAGATCAATTTTATCGCCCGCGTTCGGATTTCCCTTCTGCGTGATTCGCAGATAATAAATGCCGTCGCCGTATTTTCCGTTGGTCGTCGCCGTCCATTTTTCGATATTCGACTGCCATTCGTCGGCGGTTTTCAGATAAAGATTTGCCGATTCCGCGTCGCCGTTTTTCTTGGCGATTTCCGCCGCGCAAACGAGTCCCGCGATTTCCGCCGCAATCGTCGAAGGCGAGTAACCGCTGCGTTCTTCCCAACGCTCCTGCGGCGTGATCGGACCGTTTTTGACAATAAAATCCGCCGCGCGTTTGACGTGATTTTCCCAGGTCGCTTTGTCGTTGCGCTCCAATTGATACGCCAAAATCAGCGGAAACGCGACTTCATCCATTTGCAGCGAACCCCAAAAAGGTTTGCCGTCTAAGAAGGAATTCTGCGGAAAACTGCCGTCAGCTTTCTGCTGAACATCAAACAAAAAATCGAGCGCTCTGATAGCCGCCGCCTTGTCGCCGAGTGCCATAAACGCCGTCGCCACATGATACAAATCGCGCGACCAGACGAGATGATAACCGCCGACCGTATTTTCGTTCGCGTTCTTATCGCCGCCCCACGGAATCGTCAAACTCGCGATATTCGCGCCGCGCACCGTTTTATCCTCGTGGGCTTTCAAGATCATCGCCGCCATATTAAACTGCGCCTGATATTGCGCCCCGACTTTCGGCAGAGTTTTAACGTAATCGCGCCATTCACTTTTATATTGCGTGAGTCTTTTGTCGAAGCCGTTTTTCATCAACGAATTTCGTGCGGTTAGCAATGCTTCGTCGGGGGTTTTGCCAAAACTTAGCGCGAAGTCAATTTCCTTTCCGCGCTCAAAATTTACCTTCGCCATTTGCACGACATTTCCGTTTTCCGCTCTTGAATTAGGTTTAACGATTTTCCCGTTCGATTTTAATTGATCCAAACCATCGCTTGTTTGATAAAATCCGCTTGTAATTTCACTCAAAGGCGCAGACGCAATCAGCGCGGACGAAATATCTTTATCCTGCGCGAGCAACGCTTCGCCGTCATTCCAAGCCGTGTCGCCCATTCCCGAATTTGCCAGCGAAGGGTCATAATAAACGTAAAGCTGAAGATTTTTATCGCGTGCGCCAAAACGAACCCGCATCATTACGGTATTACTTTTAGGATCGGCAATATATGATTTTACAACTGCCCATTTCGATTCTTCATTAACCGTAACCTGTGTAAAATAAAGCGCGTCAATCGGCGAATCGATTCTGGAAGCATCAAATTCAGTCCAATTTCCCGTCGAAACACTTCCTACCCAAGCAGGCAATTTTCCCAAATCCCCATTCACTCTGACAGTTTTGATAGAAGCATCTTGCTCAGTTTCAACTTTGCGCGTTTTCGGATTAACCACGACAAACTGCAAAAGATGAACATTCGCGACCGTCACGTCCGGGTAATAAACTTCCGTCATGACGCCTTCGGCAAGCGTGAACCAGACTTTCGATTCCAGACTCGCGCTCGTTCCGACGCCTTGTTTTCCGGCGGTCGCCCATTGCGCGTCAAGCCCGGGACCGTTCGGGGCAAGCGTTTGAGCTTGAAGACTCAAGAAGAAAATTAACGCAAAGGCGCAAAGGCGCAAAGAGGCAAAGAGTTTAAAAGCAAAACTGCCTGACTTTTTCATAAAATATCTCTTTCTCCTTTACTCCTTTGCTCGACTTCTAATTTTTCCGTCCGACCATATCCGCGCCGACCGCCGCGACCAAAATCGTGCCTTTGACGATTTCCTGCATAAAATCGCGGATATTGAGAAGCGACATTCCGTTATCGAGGCTCGCCATGATCAATGCGCCGAGACACGCGCCGAAAACCGTCCCGCGTCCGCCCATCAAACTTGCGCCGCCGATCACGCACGCCGCGATCGCTTCGAGTTCCTTCAAAGTTCCGGCGTCGGGCGTCGCGCTGCCCTGGCGCGCCGTAAAGACGATCGCGGCAATGCCCGTCAAAACGCCGAAAAGCATATAAACCTTCAAAATATTCCGCTTCGTATTAATGCCGGAAAGCCGTGCCGCGTCCGAATTTCCGCCGATCGCGTAAAGATAACGCCCGAAGGTCGTCGAATTGGTGATGAACGTCCCAAAGATCGCGACGACCACAAAAACGAGCACCGGAACCGGCACACCGCCCGAAGTATTCGCGCTGCCCGCCGAATTCATCGCAAAAACAAACGCGATGATCGCGATGATCGGGAGAATCGATTTGAGCAATTCTTTTTTGTAATCGGCTTCGCCCAAACCGTAATCTTTTTGTGCTTTGGCACGCCGGTAAGCGAGAAATAAAAGCACGGCAATTGCCAGAATCGCCAGCACCCAACCTGATCCGAGCGTCATCAAACCCTGTCCGAACATCTTAAAAGTCGGGTCGGCGATCGGCACCGTTTCACTTCGCGAAACACCTTTGATCGCGCCGCGCCACGCGAGCAATCCGCCCAAAGTGACGATAAACGCGGGAATTTTGCCATAAGCGATCAAAGTGCCGTGAACCAAACCGATCGCGACGCCGACGGCAATCGCCAGAAGAATTGACGGCACTAAACCGTAACCCCAATTGGTCATCGCGATCGCCGCCACGCCGCCCGCGAGCGCGAGCACCGAACCGACCGACAGATCGATCTGTCCGGCAACAATGATCATCAGCATTCCGACCGCCAAAATGCCCGTCACCGAAGTTTGCAGCATTAAATTGGACAAATTGCCCGACGACAGAAATGTTCCGCCCGTCTGCCAGTGGAAAAACAGCCAGATCAGAATCAGCGCGCCGAGCATTGTGTAAGCACGCAAAGACGAAGTTTCGATCTTAAAACCTTTCGTTTGTTCTTGTTCAGTCATAATTTTTTAGAAAATGTGGGTGGAAAACCTAAATTCAAATGTCAATCTAAATTTTGAAGGTCTTTTACTTTTATGCATTTCCGGTCGCGCAAGCCATTACTTTTTCGGGCGTCGCTTCCGATTTGGAAAACTTGCCCGTCAATTTCCCATCGTGCAAAACCAAAATGCGGTCGGAAAGCCCCAAAACTTCGGGCAATTCCGATGAGACCATCACGATCGCCAAGCCTTCTTTCGCCAATTTATTGATCTCCGCATAAATTTCCTGTTTCGCCCCGACGTCAATTCCGCGCGTCGGTTCGTCGAGAAACAAGACCTTCGGATTCGTCAACAGCCATTTGCCGAGCACGAC
>JBBQOA010000155.1:0-8864 GCA_038330465.1 Pyrinomonadales bacterium | reverse complement strand
GTCGCCATCACTTCAATTGCTTTCTCGGCTTGCACGATAGACTGCGGATATTTTTCCGACAAACGATACGCGCGGGACAGATTGAAATAAGAAATCGCCAAATCGTATGCGACAACACCATTTTCCGGTTCTTTTTCGAGTGTGATTTTTGGAAATTCGATTGAACGCAAACAAGGTTCGACGGCTGTTTGCCCGTCGCGCTTGTCGATATAAAGTTCGCAAATCTTGGAATCGGTCAGCCAAATTCCTCTGACCACGCGAAAATCGTCCGGAAATTGTTTTGCCAATTCTTTGCTGATTTCGAGAGCTTGATTCAAGCCTTTCAACGCGCCGTCATAATCGCCGATTGCGCTTTGTGGCTGGCTGATAGTTCGCAAAAGTCTTGTCAGAGTTTTTTTCAAATCAGGATTTTCCGGTTCTTTCCGGCGCAGTTTTTCGATTATTTCCACCGCTTCATTCATCAAAACGAGAGCTTTTTCGACTTGCGCGTTGAACGCCGGAATCGCGCCGTAATCAATCAGCAAAACCGCCAGACGATTGCTTGCTTCCGTTGAATCAGGTTGTGCCGCAACCAATTCGCGCCGCAATTTCAAGCCTTTTTCAAACATTTCTTCGGCTTCATTGGTTTGACTGTTGTTCCACAAAGTTCGCGCCGTTGTGTAATAATTATTGGCGAGTTTTTCCTTTGCTTCGAGGTTTGAAGGATTTGCTGTATAAACAGCTTCGCGCAATTTTCGCGCTTTTTCGTAGCTTTCCAGTCCGGCTTTGACGTTGCCCAAACTCGAATTACTTTGTGCGCCTTGCACATCGCCGATTTTTTCGTAAGCAGTCGCAAGTTCACTCTGCAATTCCAAATCGTCGCTCGCTTCATTTGATAAACTGTCGAGATATTCGAGCGCGTTTGTCAAAATCTTTTCACGCGCTTTGAGCGAGCCTTCAAGATTTTCGATTTCGGGATAAACATCGAAAATATAAGAGTTTGCGAGCTTTCGCACATCGCCGAAACGCTTTTCCGCCTTCGCTCTTTCGGCGCGTGCAACTCGCGCTTGCCAAAGCGTCGCCACAATTCCGCCGATGATTGCCAACACAATCAAAACTCCGGCAATCGCGCTGGCACGATTGCGTTTGAAAAACTTTTCGGCGCGATAGGAGAACGTGTTCGGTCGCGCCGTCACGGGCAAACCGCGTTGATGACGGTGAATATCTTCCGCCAGATTTTCCGCCGAAGTGTATCGTCTTTCGGGTTCTTTGCGTAAAGCTTTGAGAACAATATTGTCCAAATCACCCGCGAGGGATTTGGGATTTGGGATTGCGGATTGCGGATTTGTTTCGGCTTTTTGTTTTTTTGTGCGACTCGCCAATGAAATTGTTTCGCTTTCCGAATCCGAAATCCCAAATCCCAAATCCGAAATCATCGCTGATGGCGGCGGCGGTTCTTTTTCGAGAACGGCTTTGTAAATCTCCTTCAAATCACCTTCTTTCGCTTCAAACGGACGATGACCGCTCAAAAGTTCGTAAAGAATCACGCCCAAAGAATAAATATCGGTCGCGGTCGTCACGCTTTTGCTTTGCAATTGTTCGGGCGAAGCATAACTCGGGGTCATCACGCCGAGTTTGGTGACGGTCGCCGAATTGATCTGCTCGAATTCGGCGGAAAGAATTTTTGAAATACCGAAATCGAGCAGTTTCGGAATTCCCTCTTCATTGACCAAAATGTTTGAAGGCTTCAAATCGCGGTTAACGATCAAATTTCGATGCGCAAAATTAACTGCCGCACAAACCTTGCGGAACAAATCGAGCCGCTGATCTAAATCCAATTGATGCTTGTTGCAATAATCGTCAATCGGCAAACCTTCGACATATTCCATCGCCAAAAACGGAATTTTATCGGCGGTTGTTCCGACATCTAAGAGTCGTGCGATATTCGGATGTTCCAAAGACGCGAGAATTGCTTGTTCCTGTTGAAACCGTCGGCGAATTGCCGCCGTATTCATTTCACGCTTAAGCAATTTCAGGGCAACTTTTTGTTCAAATTTTCCGTCAGCGCGGTCGGCGAGATAAACCGCGCCCATGCCGCCTTGCCCAAGTTCGCTGACGATTCGATAAACGCCGATTTCTTGCCCGATCAACGCATTTTTCGCTTCATCCTCGCCAAAAAAATCCTTTGAAAATTCGACTGCCGAAAGATGCATCAAATCTTCGGATTCTTCTTCAAAAGCCAGCAAAGATTCGACTTCAGCGCGAATCTCATCGCTGATTTCGGATTTGTTTAAAAAATTCTTTCGCTCGGAAGTTTCGAGCGATAAAACTTCGTCCAATATTTTTTTTACTTTTTTCCAGCTTTCAGCTTCCATATTTCAAGAGATAAATAAATCCTTTTTTATTTATGCGTAATCGAAGGAGAAAGTCAGCCAAATTAGTGCGATTTTTTTGAATTTATTTTCGATTTAATTCTCTGAAAAGCCAAAGTTTGGCAGATTGCCATTCGCGCCCGACAGTTCTTTCGGAAATTCCCAAACCTTCGGCAATTTCGCCGTTGTTCATTCCGCCGAAAAAACGCATCTCGACGATTTGTGCCTGCTGCGCGTCAAATTCCGTCAAGCGGTCAAGAATTTCATTGAGAATCAGAATCGAATCGGCGCGCTGTTCGACCGGAATTTGCAGGTCGTCAATTGAAAAATGAATCGGATTATGACCGCGTTTTTGAGCCGCGTGAAGTCGTGCGTGGTCAACCAGAATCTGCCGCATCAGACGCGACGCGATGCCGTAAAAATGACTGCGGTTTTGCCAGTCAATGCCCGATTGTTCGGAGAGTTTCATAAACGCTTCGTGAACAAGGGCGGTCGGTTGAAGCGTGTGATTCAAGCGTTCCCGCGACATCAAAAATCGGGCTTGCCGTTTCAATTCATCATAAACAAATGGTAACAGACGCTCTTTTGCATCTTTGTTGCCATCATTCCAATCCTGCAAAATTTGAGTAATTTCCGAGGGTTGTTGTTCGCTCATAAGTTTCTGAACAATTTGTATTTAATGCTTTGCATATTAACTTATTTTCCGCTGAAAAGAAAATTTTAAAATTATTTTGGCTGACTTTCGCAAATTCCTCCGCATATACAACCGAAAGGAAAAATTGCAAATGATTTTACGGGAGAAAAAAATGCGGACAATTACAAAACATTTCATGAAAATCATTTTTACGGCAATCTTTGGATTGCTGGTTTCGGCAAACAACATTTCGGCGGCGACATTTACCGTGACGAACATCAACGACAGCGGCGCGGGCAGTTTACGGCAGGCAGTTTTGGACGCAAACGCGGCGGCGACCGCCGACACGATTGTTTTCGATGCGTCATTTACGTGCCGCGCACGATTACGGTGGCGACGGTGATCAACATCAGTCCGGCGGCGGGCGTGGACACTTTGACGATCACCGGACCGGGCGCAAATCTTTTGACGATTACCAACAATAACAACCGGATTTTTCAGAACGGCGCGAATGACCCAACCCAAGATGTACTGACTATCACCGGAATCACCTTCGTCCAAAGCGCGACCGCGACCCAGGGACCGATCAATAATTATGCCAATCTGACCGTTAATAACTGTGTCTTTAGCGGGAATCTTGCAACGACGGCGAGTGGCGGAGCAATCGTCAACACCCTCGCCACTAGCGTTTTGACCGTTACCAACTCTGCTTTTAACGGAGGTAGCAGCGGTTTTGGCGGTGCAATTTACAGCGACGGAACGGCGACGATCACAAACTCGACCTTTAATTCAAACGCGGCGAGTTCGGGCGGAGCCATCGCCAGCGGCGGAGTGCTGAATGTTACAGGCTGCACGTTCACGAACAACACTGCCTCTAACGCCGGCGCGACCGGACTCGGCGGCGGCGCGATTTACAGCAACAGTAATCTGATAACGGCAAATGTAATGATTACGGATTCGACATTCACCGGCAATACGGTCGGCGGTTCTCAAGGCGGCGGCGGCGCAATCCGCAATCGCGGCGGTTCGATGACCATCACCAACTCGAATTTCACCGGCAACTCATCTGTGCCGGGTGGCGGCGCGATGCATAATACTGACGTCATCGGCATCAGCGGCTGCAATTTTACAAATAACAGCGCGTTAGCAGCGGAGGCTTTCAGTCTGGCGGCGGTGGTGCGGTTAGCGTATAAGCGGACAGATAACGATTGCGAACTCAACATTACCGGAAATTTGGCGGGTGGCGATGGCGGCGGTATTTATTATCGGCTGCCCAACACCGATCCCGGATCGTTTTTGACTCTTACTAATTCCACAATTTCAAACAACACAGCAAACTCTAACGGCGACATATACGGCAACGGCGGCGGACTCTTTTTGCAGGGAGGAGGTGCGACGGCGACCATCACGGGTTCGACCATCAGCGGTAATACAGCAAACGCGGTAGCGACGCAACCCCTCCTTAATGGCAACGGCGGCGGCATTTATACTGAAACCCTGATATCAATGACCAATTCGACGGTTAGCGGCAACTCCGCCCGCAGGACGGCGATGGCACAGGCGGAGCGCGTTCGGACCTTGGCGCGTATGAACGCCGATTGAATGACGTTTTGGCACATCAATTTGCTGATTTTGACGGCGACGGCAAAACCGATATTTCGATCTTCCATCCCGCTCCCGGCGAATGGTGGTATCTAAAGAGCTCAACGGGCGATAACGCGGCACTGCAATTCGGCAGTTCAACCGACCGCATCACGCCCGGCGATTTCACCTGCGACGGTCGTGCCGACATCGCTTTCTTCCGACCATCAACCGGTTTCTGGTTTATTTTGCGCTCGGAAGATAATTCATTCTTTTCCTTTCCGTTCGGAACCAACGGCGACATTCCCGTACCGGGCAATTACGACGGCGACGGCAAGTTTGACACGGCGGTTTTTCGTCCGTCAACTTCCACTTGGTTTCTCAATCGAACGTCTGCCGGAGTTGGGATTCTCGGCTTCGGAATTACGGGCGACCAACCTGTTCCGAATGCTTTTGTGCCTTAATAACTTAGGCTACGCACCGTCTTATTTGAATCAACCGAAAGATTAAGTTATTCAATCCGATGGTCAATATTTGTTCCTTCCCATTTGTTTCTGACGAAACACAGAAGATTAATTTCGAGCGAGATTCGGGCAGATTCGAAAAATTAACGACGGGTTTCGCTGATGCTTCAAAGGTAAGCAGGACAAACTAACAAGTTGTCCTGCTTACCTTTTGATTTTTGGACGATATCTGCGCGAAATATCTTGTTTGTGCAATCTTGATGTGAACAATTTTGTTGCACTGGCAAAGAGTTGCGGTAAAATACAATTCAGGTGCAAAGACTGATGCGCGAACATATTTTTTTTCGTTGCTATAATTGCGCCGAATAGGAGTTTGAAAGAGAGGAAACCGGATGTCAAACAAATTCGCCGCCGCCGGACTTATTTCGCTTTTATATCTCGCAGGTTGCACGAAAGCGCAGCTGCCGGAAATATCGATCGCGCCGTCGCCGAAGGTTGCGGAAACCAAGGAAGTCGCCAAAATTCAGAATCCGGGCAAGGTCGTCCACGTCCTTGTCGCACTCTGCGACAACGAGCATCAAGGCATCGTGCCGGTTCCCGCTTTTCTCGGCAACGGCGAAGACACGCAGAAAAATCTCTACTGGGGCGCCGCGTTCGGCGTCAAAACCTTTTTCTCGAAATCGGCAAGCTGGCAAAAACTCGCGGTCATTCCGAATCCGCAGGAAAATATTCTCGAACGCATCGTTTTCAAACATCGGACGCAGAATGTTTATCTCGTTGCCGACGCTTATCGCGGCAGCAAAATGCGCGAAACGGTCGATGATTTCTTCGCGGCGGCGGCGGGCGCAAGGCGCGAAACGGTCGCGGTCGGCGATCTGACGCTGCAAATTTTGGGAAGCGCCGATCTCGTCGCGTTCGTCGGGCATAACGGCTTGATGGATTTCAAACTCGAAGATCAGCCCGCGAAAAAGGACGACGACGCCCGCGACGCGATCGTTTTGGCGTGCGCAAGCCGCCGTTATTTTTCCGCGCCGCTCAAAAAGACTTCCGCCACGCCTTTGCTTTGGACATCGAATCTGATGGCGCCCGAAGCCTACATTCTGCACGACGCGCTCGAAGGCTGGGTCAAAAATGAAACACCCGAACAAGTTCGCAACCGCGCGGCAGCGGCTTATGCAAAATATCAGCGCATCAGCCTGAAATCAGCGCAGAATCTTTTAGTGACAGGTTGGTAGTTATGAAATATTCCATAAAATTTACGCTTAGTTTTATTTTCGTGTCAATTCTTTCGTTTGCGGCACAGGCGCAAAACGCCGACTGGGTTCGTGTGCAAAGCGACAACGGCGAATTTTCCATCGAAATGCCGAAAAATCCAACTTATTTTTTTGATAAAGACGGATTTTCTTATTCAACCTTGTCTTTCGAAAATTCAAATCTGAATTATGCAGATGTGCAAATGCTCAACGCGGCGGACGGTAAAACGGTGATGAGCATTGAAATTTACAAAGTTGCCTCACCTCAAAAAGGAATTGACGTTTTACTCAAAATTCAAAGTTCAAAAGCCTCAAAGATAAAAGATTTACCGAAAGATTTTGCGGGCAAACAAATCGAGAAATCAACGATTGAGAGTAATCAAAAAAATATTGAAATAAGTTTCGTTTCTAAATTGATCGCCTCAAAAACACATATTTACATTGTCACTGTTGCCAATCGCGGCGCAAAAACGGCTGCTTTTGAAAGATTTTTGTCATCGATGAAGCTGGGCGTAAATCAACCGGAAGCCGCAAAAATTGCGACTTTTAAGGCATTATTGATCGAAGACATCGGTTTTGACGCAGTGTCTCAAGCCAAGCCGCCGATTACCCAATCGAATCAAAATGTGCCGCCGGATAAATCCCAAGACTCGGCATCAATTTTGATTCTCACCAAACCGTTTGCCGGATACACGGATGCGGCACGAAATAATCTTACTTCGGGCGTTATCCGATTGCGGGTGACCTTTGAGAAAACGGGTCGCATCTCGAAAATAGGCATCATTTCGGGTCTGGTAAATGGCTTGAATCGAAGCGCATTTTTTGCGGCATTACGAATAAAATTTATTCCTCTTGAAACAGACGGCGTTCCGGTAACCGTCACAAAACCTGTTGAATATAGTTTCAATGTTCAATAAAAGTTTATGAAATGCTTGCCGGCTTTATTGTTCTTAACTCTTCTTTTACAACCAACATTTGCCCAAACATTAACGGCTGATCTAGTCGTCGTCAACGCCAATGTGCAGACAATGGACAAATCAAACCCGACGGCGCAAGCCTTTGCCGTTTTGGGAAACAAGATCGTCGCGATCGGCTTAAACGCCGAGATAAAGCAGCTTGTCGGCGCAAACACAAAGACAATTGACGCAAACGGAAAACTCGTTCTGCCCGGATTTAACGATGCGCACGTTCATTTTACGGCAATCGGCGCGCAGTTTTTTTCGGTCGATCTGCGCGCCGCGAAAACGCCGGCGGAAATGGTCGAAAAATTAAAATTTTACGCGTCGTTTCTGCCGCCGGGAAGTTGGATCCTGGGCGGCGGCTGGAACAACGAAAATTGGACGCCCGCCAATCTGCCAACCAAAGAGCTGATCGATCCGGCAACACCCGATAATCCGGTTTTCATCTATCACGCCAGCGCTAAAATGGCGTTGGTCAATAGTTTGGCGCTGAAATTGGCGCGGATCGATCAAACCGCGAAAGACATTGCGGGCGGCGCGCTCGGGCGCGACGCGGCGGGCGCGCCGACGGGAATTTTAAGCGGTTCGGCAATCAGTCTCGTCAAAAGATTTGTACCGCCATCAACGACCGAAAACAAATTGGCGGTTGCCGAAACCGCGAGCAATTACGCCGCCGCGTTCGGCGTCACGAGCGTGCAGGATATGTCCGCCGACGATAATACGGAAACTTACCGCGAGCTTGCCCGCACCGGCAAACTAAAAACGCGGATCTACGATTGCGCGGCGCTCTCGGATTGGCAAAAATTGGCAAAGCGCGATCTGCGAAAAGCAGGCGGCGACGCGCTGGTCAGGCAAGGCTGTCTGAAAGGGATCGCCGACGGCGACGCCGAATCGACCCAGCAGCTTTACGATGAAATTCTGGCAGCCGATAAATCTGATCTGCAGGTGATGATTCACGCGATCGGCAATCGCGCCAACGATCAGATCTTGACGGTTTTCGAGCGCGTCATCAAAATAAACGGGACGAAAGACCGCCGTTTTCGCATCGAACACGCGCACAATCTGCGTCCGCAAGACGTCCGCCGCTTCGGAAATCCGAATATCATCGCGTCGGTTCAGCCGTTTCTTTTCAGCGACGGCGCGGGCAAAAGCGTTGAGCCTCTGCGGACCTTGCTTGCCAATCAGGCGACGCTCGCCTTCGGTTCGGATTCTTCGATCATCGCGATCAATCCGCTTTTCGGAATTGCGGCGGCGGTCAACAGTGCGGATCCGAAACAAAAACTTTCGGTCGAAGAAGCCGTTCGTTTTTATACTTTGGGTTCCGCTTTTGCCGAATTTCAGGAAAATATCAAAGGCACGATCGCGGTCGGCAAACTTGCGGATTTTGTCATTTTGTCGGACGATATTTTTACGATCAACCCGCACGAGATCGGCAAAACCAAGGTTTTAACGACCGTCATGGACGGCAAAGTCGTTTATCAGACGAAATAATATATATGAGACAAACGCAGATTCTCTTTATAATTTTTGTTTTTTGCGTATACACCCCGATCTTTGCGCAAGAGATTTCAACCTCATCAGCCAATTGCAATCGACTCGAAACCGTCGATAAAGAATTTTCA